>NZ_JAPNNL010000370.1 GCF_027620315.1 Nonomuraea corallina
GAGCAATCGTCAATACCTGTGGATCAAGATCTTTAGGCGGCGGCCGTAGTCTCCTCGGTAGCCGGTGTCTCTTCGGGGCGTTCGACGAGTTTGCCGCCGAGGAATGTCGCGCCGGCGCGGACCAGGGCGACGAGGTGGGGTGCGTTGACCGCGCGCCAGCGGGCCTGGGCGGACTCGATCAGCTTGAACGCCATCGCAAGTCCGGCGG
>NZ_JAPNNL010000038.1 GCF_027620315.1 Nonomuraea corallina
GCGGCGGTCGTGGTGCTGGGCGTGGGCGCGGGCTGGATGCTCACCGGCTCCTCCTCCGACGACCCCTGCGCGGGCGGGCGCTGCGCGAGCGTCGGCGACCTGAGCACCCCCGCGGCCGAGGAGACGGAGACGGACGCCCCCGTCGACGAGGCGACCGACCCGGCCACCCCCGAGCCCTCGGTCACCCCGTCGGACACGCCGGCCACCGCGCCCACGCGGGCGCGCCCGACCCGGACGGCCGCGCAAGAGGAGGCCGAGCCCCAGCCGGAGCCCACCCGGACGCGCGCCCGGTCCGCCGAGCCCGAGCCCGAGCCGTCGAGCGCGGAGACCCGGGCTCCGATGAAGGGGACCGACGAGCCGGAGACCAGCGCCAGGCCCGAGCCGCGGACGGAGGAGGACACGGCCGGCGACGGTGCCGGCGACGGTGCCGGCGACGGGGCCGACCAGCCCCCGACCCAGGCGCCGCAGCCGCAGGAGACCAGGCGGGGCCTGTTCGACATCCTGTTCCCCTGGGCCTGAGACGTGCAAGGATGCGGATCCGGGTGCTCGTCGGGCATCCTGGAGTCCGTTTTTCCTGGGGGGTCTCGTGGTCACGCTGGAGGACGTCGCCAAACAGGCGGGCGTCTCGCTCGCGACCGCCTCGCGGGTGCTCAACGGCAGCACCCGCCAGGTGGGCGCGACGCTGCGGGCGCGCGTCGAGCGCGCCGCCGACGAACTGGGTTATCGCGCCAACACCGCGGCCCAGACGCTCGCCAGGGGCGCGAGCAACGTGATCGGCATCGTGGTCCACGACCTGACCGACCCGTACTTCGCCGCGCTGGCCGACGGCGCCATGCGGGCCGCCGCGGGGGAGCGGCTGCTGGTGATGGTCGGCACCACCCACCGCGACCCGGAGCAGGAGATCGCGTACGTGTCCGCGCTGCACGCGCAGCGGGTCCGCGCCGTCCTGCTGGCCGGGTCCCGGGTGGCCGACCCCGAGGTCACCGGCCGCCTGATCGCCGAGCTGGACGCCTACCGGGCGAGCGGCGGCCGGGTGGCCTGCGTCGGCCAGGACCTGCTGGGCGCCAACACCGTCGCGCCCGCCAACCGGGAGGGCGCCGCGGCGCTGGCCCGCGCGCTGGCCGGGCTGGGCCACACCCGCTTCGCCGTGCTCGCGGGACCGCCCCACCTGATGACCGCCGCCGACCGGTGCGCCGGGTTCGTCTCCGCCCTGCGCGAGCTCGGGCTGCCGGAGCCGCTCGTCGTGCACGGCCCGTTCGACCGGGACGGCGGCTACGCGGCCGCGGCCCGCACCGGCGAGGCGACCTGCGTGTTCGCGGTCAACGACGTGATGGCCGTGGGGGCGCTGGCCGCCTACCGGGAGCGCGGGCTCCGGGTGCCGCAGGACGTGTCGGTGGCCGGGTTCGACGACATCGCCACGCTCCGTGACCAGGTGCCCGCCCTGACGACGGTCCGGCTGCCGCTGAAGGACATGGGCGCGCGGGCCCTGGAGCTGGCGCTGACGACGGACGAGGGCGTGGTCGTGGAGCAGGTGGCCGGCGAGGTCGTGCTCCGCGAGAGCGTCAGGGACCTGCGGTGACGGCGTGATGCGGCTGGCCTTCAGCACGCTGGGCATGCCGGGAGCGGGCCTGGACGAGGCGATCGAGACCGGCCGCCGGGCCGGCTGCGCGGGGCTCGAACTGCGCCTGCACCCCGACACCGGCGTGCACGCCGGGCTCGGCCGCCGGGAGCGGCTGTCGGTGCGGCGCCGGGTCGAGGAGGCCGGGCTGGAGATCGCGGCGCTCGCCGGGTACGTCGGGGTGTGCGAGCCGGGCGACGACGACGCGGTGGCCGGGGCGCTCCGCGCAGATCTGGAGCTGGCCGCCGACCTGGGCGCGCCGGGGGTGCGGGTGTTCCCGCGCGGCGACGACCCCGCGCTCGGCGCGCGCCGGATCGGGGCGGTCCACGGTACGGCGGCGGAGCTGGGCGTGCGGGTGTTGGTGGAGACCCACGACAAGATGCCGACCGGGGCCGCCGTGGCCGCCCTGCTGGCCGAGGCCGGCGGCCCCGCGACGGCCGGGGCGCTGTGGGACCTGCTCCACCCGTGGCGCGCCGGCGAGTCCCCGGCCGCCACGCTGGCCGCGCTCGGTCCTTTCCTGGCCTATGTCCAGGTCAAGGACGCCGTCTCGGCGGCCGACACCACGCCGGTGCCGATGGGGACCGGATCGGTGCCGCTGGAGGAGGCGGGCGGGCTGCTGCGCGCGGCCGGCTACCGCGGCTGGGTGTCGCTGGAGTGGGAGCGCACGTGGTACCCCCAGGTGGCGCCGGTGGAGGAGATCCTTCCGGGGGCTGCCGCGTGGATTCGGCGATTTGGCGCTTAGATGGTGGAATGTCCCAGCTGAGGAAGAAGGTGCTCGTCGTCGGGATGGACGGCCTGCGCTTCGACCGGCTGCGCGCGCTGCGCCCGCCGGTCCTGACGTCGCTGATGTCCGCGGGCGCGTACGGCACGAGCCTGCTGCCGTACGGGGAGGAGGCGGCCCCGCGCACCGAGTCCCCCGGCGAGGTCGTCCCGGAGCCTCCGGCGGAGCCCGCGCCGCCCGGTGAGCGCGTGATCAGGGCCAGGACCGACTCCGGGCCGGGGTGGTCGTCGATCGTCAGCGCGGTGTGGCCGGACAAGCATGGCGTGGTGGACAATGGGTTCGCCGGAGCGCAGTTCACGAAATATCCGGACTTCTTGACGCGGGCGCAGGAGGCGCGGCCCGGCCTGTCGACCGCGGCGTTCTTCTCCTGGGCCGCCCTCGACGAGCACGGCGCCTTCGGCCGCGCCATCGGTCACCGCCTCGTCCTCGACGGCTACGCGCTCACCTTCGCCGGCGCCGACGAGCGGATCGCCGCCGAGGCCGAGCGCCACCTGGCGGAGACCGGGCCGGACCTGACGTTCGTCTACCTGGGCGACACCGACGAGGTGGCGCACGAGCTGGGGCCGCTGTGCCCCGAGTACGCCGCCGCGCTGACGGTGCAGGACGCCGCCCTGGGCCGCTTCCTCGACGCGATCCGGGCCCGTCCCTCGTACGCGGAGGAGCGCTGGACGGTGCTGGTGACCACCGACCACGGCCACGTCGACGAGGGCGGGCACGGCGGCGTCACGGACGAGGAGCGCCGGGTGTTCGTCATCGCCGCCCGGCTGGGCGCGGACCTGGGCGGTCTGTCGCTGGTGCGGCCCCGGCTGGTGGACGTGGGCCCGACGGCGCTCGCCGAGCTGGGCATCCCGGTCGACCCGGCGTGGGACCTGGACGGGGTGCCGCTGGCCATCTGATCGTTCATCGATTGTTGAATTCTCCGCCCGCACGGTGAAGACTCGAAGGCACGAGGGCGGGAGGAACGATGGTGCTGGACCTTTCCCAGGTGCGCGGCGACCTGATCGCCGAGGTCGGCGGCAAGGCGGCCGGGCTCGGCGAGCTGATGGCCGGGGGCCTGCCGGCGCCGCCCGGCGTGGTGGTCACGACCGACGCCTACCGGCGGGTCGCCGACGCGGCGGGCCTGCCCGCGCTGATCGCCGCCGGCGGCGACGGACTGGCGGCACGGGCCCGCGAGCGCCTGCTCGCCGCCCCCGTCCCACCGGACGTCGAGCAGGCCGTCACGGCCGCGTACGCAAGACTGTCGGCGGCCGTGACGCACGGGAAGAAGGGCTCGGTGCCGGTGGCGGTGCGGTCGTCGGCCACGGCGGAGGATCTGCCGTTCGCCAGCTTCGCCGGGCAGCAGGACACCTACCTCGACGTGACCGGCCCGCGGGAAGTGCTCGACGCGGTCCGCCGCTGCTGGGCCTCCCTCTGGACCGACAGGGCCGTCGCCTACCGGGAGGCCAACGGCGTCGGCCACGCCGGCGTCGCCCTGGCCGTCGTGGTGCAGGCGATGGTGGACGCCCAGGTGGCCGGGGTGATGTTCACCGCGAACCCGGTGACCGGCCGGCGGCACGAGGCCGTCATCGACGCCGCCCCCGGCCTCGGCGAGGCCGTCGTGTCCGGCGCGGTCAACCCCGACCGGTTCGTCGCCGACACCCGCACCGGCGAGATCCGCGAACGCCGCCCCGGCGACCGGCCGCCCGCCAGGGGCCTGCCGGGCGTCGCCGAAGGGTCCGGCGGGCTGTGCCTGACCGACGCGCAGGTGCGGGAGCTGACCGCGCTCGGCGCGCGGGCCGAGGCGCACTTCGGCGCGCCGCAGGACACCGAGTGGGCCATCGGGCCCGACGGCGCCCTCTGGCTCACCCAGTCCAGGCCGATCACGACCCTGTACCCGCTGCCCGAGTCCAGGGGCGCCGGCCTGCGGGTCTACTTCTCGGTCAACGTCGTGCAGGGCGTCATGGGGCCGCTCACGCCCCTGGGGCTGGCGGCGTTCAAGCTCATCGGCTCCGGCGCGGCCGCCGCGATCGGCCGTCCGCCCGCGAACCCGCGCCAGGGGCCGCCGGCGATGGCCGTGGCGGGGGAGCGGCTCTGGCTGGACCTCACCGTCCCGCTGCGCAGCCGCGCGGGACGGGCGATCCTGCCCCGGATCCTCCAGGTGGGCGAGGCCCGCGCGGTGGCGCTGGTGCGGGAGCTGACCGCCGACCCGCGGCTGTCGGTGGTGCACGCCTCGCGCCGTCCGCTGCTGCGGACCGCCGTCCGCGCCGCGCGCCGCCTGCGGGTGCCCGCCAAGGTGGCGTGGGCGCTCTTCCGCCCGGAGCGCGCGCTCGCGTACACCCGCAAGCTCGGCGAGGACCTGGACGCGCGGCTGCGACTGCCCGGGACGGCCACGCCCGCCGACCGGCTGCGGCACGCCGAGCGGATGCTCGGCGGCGCCTTCCCCGGGATCGTCTCCGTCATGCCGATGGCGCTCACCGGATACGGCCTGTACGGGCTGGCGGCCAAGCTGTCCGGCAGGTCGCTCGCGGAGCTGCAGGACGTGCTGCGCGCCGTGCCGCACAACCCGACCACCGAGATGGACCTGGAGTTGTGGCGGCTGGCCACGCGCGCCGAGCCCGAGCCGTTCCGGCGCGAGCCGGTGGCCGAGCTGGCGCGCCGCTACCGGGCGGGCACGCTGCCTCCGGCGGCCCAGCGCGGGATCGCCGCCTTCCTCGACGTGTACGGGCACCGCGGCGTCGCCGAGATCGACCTGGGCGTGCCGCGCTGGTCGGAGGAGCCCGACCACATCCTCGGCGCGCTGGCCAACTACCTGCGCCCGGACCTCGCGGCCGGCGGGCAGGCGGGCCACGACCCGGCCGCGCAGTTCGCCCGGGGAGAGGCGGCCGCCCGGCGGGCGGTGGCCGAGGCCGTGGCCGCCGCGCGCCGGCGGGGCCGGGTCAGGGCCGCGGTCGTCCGGTTCGCCCTGGGACGCGCCAGGCAGCTCACGGGGCTGCGGGAGCTGCCCAAGTTCTTGCTGGTGAAGGTGCTCGCGGGCGTCCGGGCCGACCTGCTGAAGGTGGGCGGCCACCTGGTGGAGACGGGGGTGCTCGACGCCCCGCGGGACGTGTTCTTCCTGAACTTCGCCGAGCTGGAGGCGGCGGTGGCGGGCACGGGGCGCGGCCTGCGGGAGACCGTCGCCGCCCGGCGGGAGGTCCACGAGCGGGAGCGCCGCCGCGGGCACGTGCCGCGGATCATGCTGTCCGACGGCACCGAGCCCGAGGCCCAGCTCGCCGGCGCGGCCCCGGACGGAGCGATCACCGGCACCCCGGCCTCGGCCGGGACCGTCACGGGGACGGCCCGGGTGGTGCTCGACCCGGTCGGCGCCCACCTGGAGCCCGGCGAGATCCTCGTCTGCCCGTCCACCGACCCCGGCTGGACCCCGCTGTTCCTCACCGCGGGCGGGCTGGTCATGGAGATGGGCGGCGCCATGTCGCACGGCGCGGTGGTGGCGCGGGAGTACGGCATCCCCGCCGTGGTCGGCGTCCCCGACGCCACCCGCCGCATCCGCTCGGGCGAGCGGGTGACGGTCAACGGCGCCGCCGGCACCGTCACCGCCGAGGGCTGAGCCAGGGCGGTGACGTGAACGCCGCCGGCACCGTCACCGCCGAGGGCTGAGCCAGGGCGCCACGAGGGCGGCGTGGCGCTCCTTCATCAGGGCCACCACCTCGTCCGGATCCGCCGCCCAGACGTCGGCGTTGAAGATCTCCACCTCGACGTCACCGGTGTATCCGGCGGCGGCCACCGCCCGGCTGATCGGCGGGAAGTCGATCACCCCGTCGCCCATCATGCCCCGCCCCAGCAGCACGTCGGCGGGCAGCGGATGCAGGTAGTCGCACACCTGGTAGGAGGCGATCCGCCGGCCCGCCCTGGCGATCTGCTCACGCAGCGCCGGGTCCCACCACACGTGGAAGGTGTCGACCACCACCCCGACCTGCTCCGGCGGGTACGCCAGCGCGAGGTCGAGCGCCTGCCCGAGGGTGGACAGCACGGCGCGGTCCGGGCAGTAGACCGGATGCAGCGGCTCCAGGGCCAGCCTGACCCCGCGCTCTCCCGCGTACGGGGCCAGCGAGGCGAGCGCCTCGGCCACCCGCTCACGCGCCCCGGCGACGTCGCGGGAGAACCCGGCGGCCGGCGGTTCGCCGGGCGGCACCCCCGGCAGCCCGCCCACCACCATCACCAGGCAGGCCGCGCCGAGGTCGGCGGCCTCGTCCACGGCCCGCCGGTTGTCCTCCAGCGCCGCCGCGAACGCCCGCCGGCCCTCCTCGCCGGGCAGCCCGCCCGCCGTCAGGAAGCCGCCCCGGCACAGCGACGACACCCGCAGCCCCGCCTCGCGCACCAGCTTGGCGCTGCGCGCCAGTCCCGTCTCGGCCACCTTCTCCCGCCACAGCCCGACGGCCTCCAGCCCGTGCCTGGCGCAGCCGTCCACCGCCTCGGGCAGCGACCAGCGCCGCGTCGTCCACTGGTTCAGCGACAGGCTCACTGCCCGTTCACCTCCAGCAGCGCCCGCATCCGGCGCACCGCGAGCTCCTGGTCGGTCAGCAGCCCCGCCTGGTCGGCCAGCCGGAACACCTCCGCCAGATGCGTCAGCGACCGGGCCGACTGCGCGCCGTTCACCATCGCGAACGCGTCCTGGTGCCCGTTCAGCCAGGCCAGGAACACGATCCCGGTCTTGTAGTGGAACGTCGGCGCCTCGAAGATCTTGCGCGACAGCGGCACCGTCGGCGCCAGGATCTCCTCGTACGAGGCCAGCAGCCGATCCCTCTCCCGTTCGCCGGCGGCGGCCTCGGCGGCGTCCAGCGCCCGCAGCGCCGCGGCGGCGGCCGGGGCGATCGCGTCGAAGATGCCCAGCAGCGCGTGCGAGCCCGTCCTGATCAGCGACGGGTAGTTGAAGTCATCGCCGGTGTAGAGCCGGACGCCCGCGGGCAGCGCGGCGCGCAGCCGCACCTCGTGCTCCTCGTCCAGCAGCGACACCTTCACCCCGTCCACCAGCGGGGCGTGCGCGTGCACCAGCTCCAGGAACGACTCCGTGGCCGTCGCGACGTCGGCCGCGCCCCAGTAGCCGGCCAGGTGGGGGTCGAACATCTCGCCCAGCCAGTGCAGGATCACCGGCCGGTCGGCCAGCCCGAAGAGCTTCCCGTACACCCGGTGGTAGTCCTCCGGCCCGCCCGCCACCCGGGCGAGCTGCCGGGACGCCATGATGATCACGCCGGCGCCGGTCTCCTGGACGGTCTCCACCTGCTCGGCGTATGCGGCGGTGATCGCGTCCAGGTCCGCCGCGTCCGGCGCGTGGTCGGTGCCGGCGCCGCACGCGAGCAGCTCCGCGGGGTCTCCCAGCGTGGCCGCCTCGGCGGCGCCGCGCCTGATCAGCTCGCGGGTGGCGGCCCAGTCCAGGCCCATGTTGCGCTGCGCGGTGTCCATCGCGTCCGCGACCCGCAGCCCGTACGACCACAGATGGCGGCGGAAACGCAGCGTGGCGTCCCAGTCGACGGCGGCCGGGGAACCGGGGGTGTTGTCGCCGAGCGGGTCGGCCACCACGTGCGCGGCCGCGTACACCACCCGGGAGGTCGCGGGCCCGCCGCCGGAGGGCCAGGCGACCGGCTCCCTCAGCGTGTACGGGCCGCCGGGCAGGTCGATCCTCACAGCGCCGGCACCTCGATCCTGCGGCCCTCCGCCGACGAGCGCAGCCCCAGCTCGGCCAGTTGCACGCCGCGCGCGCCCGAGGCGAAGTCGTACGGGAACGGCGCGTCCTCCAGCACGTGCCGGACGAACAGCTCCCACTGGATCTTGAAGCCGTTGTCGAACTCGGCGTTGTCCGGCACGTCCTGCCAGCCGTCGCGGAAGCGGGCGGTCACCGGCAGGTCGGGGTTCCAGACCGGCTTGGGGGTGGCGGCGCGGTGCTGGGCCCGGCAGTCGCGCAGCCCCGCGACGGCGCTGCCGTGCGTGCCGTCCACCTGGAACTCCACCAGTTCGTCCCGGTTGACGCGGACCGTCCAGGAGGAGTTGATCTGCGCGACGACGCCGCCCTCCAGTTCGAAGATCCCGTAGGCGGCGTCGTCGGCCGTGGCCGCGTAGCGCTCGCCCCGCTCGTCCACCCGCTCCGGGATGTGCGTGGTGGCGTGCGCGTACACGGACGTGACCCGGCCGAACAGGTTCTCCATCACGTAGTGCCAGTGCGGGAACATGTCGAGCACGATGCCGCCGCCGTCCTCGGCCCGGTAGTTCCACGACGGGCGCTGCGCCTCCTGCCAGTCGCCCTCGAACACCCAGTAGCCGAACTCGCCGCGCACCGACAGGATCCGCCCGAAGAAGCCGCCGTCCACCAGCCGCTTGAGCTTCAGCAGGCCCGGCAGGAACAGTTTGTCCTGCACCACGCCGTTCTTGACGCCCTTGGCCGTGGCCGCCTGGGCCAGCGTGACCGCCTCCTGCACCGACTCGGCGGTGGGCTTCTCGGCGTAGACGTGCTTGCCCGCGTCGACGGCCTTGAGCACGGCCTTGACCCGGGCCGAGGTGACCTGGGCGTCGAAATAGATCAGGTTGCCGTCGTCGGCCAGCGCGGCGTCGAGGTCGGTGGTGTGGTCGGGGATGCCGTGGGCGGCCGCGAGCCGGGCGAGCTTGTCGGCGTTCCTGCCCACCAGCACCGGCCTGAGAGTGACCCGCTCGCCGTCGGAGAGCGTCACACCGCCCTGCTCGTTGATCGCCAGGATGGAGCGGACCAGGTGCTGACGGTAGCCCATCCGTCCGGTGACGCCGTTCATCACGACGCCGATGGTGCGCACGCTCATGGGGATCCTTTCACGGAAAGCGCTTTCCCGAACCGTACGGCGGAGCCGCCTGAGGCGTCAAGAGCCGCTCAGGCCTCGCGCGCAGGCTCCAGCCTGGCCAGCGCCTGCGCGAGAGGCCGCGCGGTGAGCGTGAGCTGCCACTCCCGCGCGCCGAGCTTGCGCAGCCGGGCGGTGACGCTCTCCTCGCTGATCACCTCGGGTGGCTCCCAGGTGAGCCTGCGCACCGCGTCGGGCTGCAACAGGTTCTCCGTGGGCATGTGGTGCTCGTCGGCCAGCGCCGCCACCACGGCGCGCGCCGCCGCGAGCCGCTTGGCGGCGGCCGGGTCGCGGTCGGCCCAGCGGTTGGCCGGCGGCGGCCCGTCACCGGCCGTGCTCGGCTGCGGGAGCTGGCTGTCGGGCAGGGACCGGGCCCTGGCCACCGCGCCCAGCCAGTCGTTCATGTGGCGGCGGGCGCTGCGGCCGGTGAACGCCGAGATCTCGGTGAGCGCCTTCTTGGTGCGCGGTCCCTCCAGCGCCGCCGTCACGATCGCGGCGTCGGGCAGCACCCGGCCGGGGGCCAGGTCGTTCTCGCGGGCGATCCGGTCGCGCATCGTCCACAGCTCGCGCACGATGGCCAGCGCGCGCACGTTGCGCACCTTGTGGATGCCGGACGTGCGCCGCCAGGGATCGGCGCGCGGCGCCGGCGGCGGCGTGTTGAGCACCGCCTCGAACTCCTCGCGCGCCCACTCCAGCTTGCCCGCCTCCACCAGCTCCCGGTGGAGCGCGTCGCGGAGCTCCACCAGCACCTCCACGTCGAGCGCGGCGTAGCGCAGCCACGCCTCGGGCAGCGGCCTGGTCGACCAGTCGGCCGCCGAGTGGCCCTTCTCCAGGCGCAGCCCCAGCACCGTCTCCACCATCGTGCCGAGCCCCACCCGCTCGTAGCCGAGCAGCCGGCCGGCCAGCTCGGTGTCGAACACGTAGCGCGGCCGGAACCCCAGCTCCAGCAGGCACGGCAGATCCTGGGAGGCGGCGTGCAGCACGATCTCCACCCCGGCGACGGCCTCGTCGAGCGCCGACAGGTCGGGGCAGGAGACCGGGTCGATCAGCGCCGTGCCGGCGCCCTCGCGGCGCAGCTGCACGAGGTAGGCGCGGTTGCCGTAGCGGTAGCCCGAGGCGCGCTCGGCGTCGACCGCCACCGGCCCGGAACCGGAGGCGAACGCCTCGACGGTGCGGGCGTAGGCGGCCGCGTCGGCGACGATCGGCGGGATGCCGTCACGCGGCTCCAGGAGCGGGACGACCGTCCGTTCTTCGGTCATGAGTCCACCGCCCTCATGACACCGTTGCTGTGTTGTCTGGTGCCCTCACGTCGTTCGGTCACTCTCCGGATCTTCGCGTCTGCGAGGCATGGCGGCCACGTCGGGGGGGAGGGGCGGGATCCCGGCCGCCACGCACATGAGGTCGCACCACGCGGCGACGTGACCGGACAGATCCTCCTGCGCGGGGGACCAGGACGCCCGCAACTCGAGCTCGGTGGTGACCGGGTCGTCGGCCTTGTTGCCGAAGCCCTCGGACACCGCTCTTGTCACCGTACCGCCGGCGGCGGAGTAGGCGGCGTCGTGGGCCTCGAGCGCCTCCGTCAGCCAGCTCCACGCGACGGGCCCGAGCAGCGGGTCGGAGGTGATCTCCGGCTCCATGTCGGCCCGCACGTAGGCCACCAGCCGGAACGGGCCGTCCCACCCGCGCTGGCCGTCGGGGTCGTAGAGCAGGATCAGCCGGCCGACCGCGAGCTCGTCGTCGTCGCGGTAGACCGACGCGCCGATCGCCGCCGAGTGGGGGGCCAGGCGCTGGGGCGCGGGCAGCTCCTCCAGCTCGATCTCCGGCCTGACCTCGGCCGGCCGCAGGCTCGCGGCCGCGCGGCGGAACGCCGCGGGCGCTGGTGGCCGCTCACCGAGGGTCATAGTCGAAGAGTAGGTCGAAGGGGGACGGAAGGGGACCACGGGGGTGCTCATCGTGCGCGGTCACACCGTCGCCAGCCGGCGGACCGGGCGGGCGAGCTGGGCGGAACCGAGGATGACGGCATGGCCGCACGAGACGCAGGCCCACTCCGGGCACTCGCCGAGCTCGTGCTCGTCGGCGCAGACCGGCTGCTCGAACAGCCGCTCGCCGGCGCAGGACGCGCAGTGCCCGCTGCGGCACTGCGCGGAACTCCACAACGCTGTCATCGCACCAGTCATCGAACCGGGGCCTTTCTTCGGGTCGTGGCTCCGACGTTGGCACGAGCGACTGACAATTCCGTGCAACGCGCTCGGCGTGTCCCGAAAGTGGATGGCGAATCGATGCCGCGCGGTGCCTTTGCCGACAATTGGACCGCCTGAGACCGGCGGCAGGCTGTCGCATGGGGCGGCCTCGACTCCGAGGGCCGACGCTGAAACGTCCACCGGTACATCTGATCATGGATCGGGGGGTGACTGACGGGATTTTCCCGACAACGCGCCGATGACAGGACCGCGGCACCGCCATGGCACCCTGGAAGGGTGAATCTCGCCGACTCCGCCTTCCTGCGCGCCTGCCGCCGCCAGGACGTCCCGCACACCCCTGTCTGGTACATGCGCCAGGCAGGGCGCTCGCTGCCCGAATACCTCAAGGCGCGCGAAGGCGTGCCCATGCTCACCGCGTGCGCCACGCCCGACCTGATCGTCGAGATCACCATGCAGCCGGTCCGCCGCTACGGCGTCGACGCGGCCATCTTCTTCAGCGACATCGTCGTGCCGCTCAAGGCCATCGGCATCGACCTCGACATCAAGCCCGGCGTCGGCCCCGTCGTCGCCGACCCGATCCGCGACCGGGCCGGGCTCGACGCGCTGCGCCCGCTGGAGCCCGGCGACGTGCCGTACGTCACCGAGGCGATCGAGGCGCTGACCGGCGAGCTGGGCGGCACGCCGCTGATCGGCTTCGCCGGCGCGCCGTTCACGCTCGGCTCCTACCTCATCGAGGGCGGGCCGTCCAAGAACCACGACCGCACCAAGGCCATGATGTACGGCGAGCCCGAGCTGTGGCACGCCCTCATGGACCGGCTGGCCGGCATCGTCCTCGAACACCTGCGGCTGCAGGTGCTGGCCGGCGCCTCCGCCGTCCAGCTGTTCGACTCGTGGGTGGGCGCGGTGGCGGCCGACGACTACCGCGCGTTCGTGCTGCCGCACACCCGGCGCATCTTCGCCGGGCTGGCCGACCTGGGGGTGCCGCGCATCCACTTCGGCGTCGGCACCGGCGAGCTGCTCGGGCTGCTCGGCGAGTCGGGGGCCGACGTGGTCGGCGTCGACTGGCGGGTGCCGCTCGACGAGGCGGCCCGGCGGGTGGGCCCCGGCAAGGCGCTGCAGGGCAACCTCGACCCGGCCATCCTGCTGGCCCCGTGGGAGGTCGTCGAGCGCAAGGCCCGCGAGGTGCTGCGGCGCGGGGAGGCGGCCGAGGGCCACGTGTTCAACCTCGGCCACGGCGTCCTCCCGTCCACCGACCCCGACCAGCTCAAACGCCTGACGGACCTGGTCCACACCTCCTGACCCCGCCCCGACCGCCCGCGCTGTGACCGCTCGGGCCTGATCGTTCGGGTCTCTGGCCACCCTCGCCCTCAGGCGGCTTCGGGAGGACGGTGAGGGCTGGTGCGGGCCGTACGTCCGCGAAGGGGTGGTGTCACGCGGTGGACGGGTCGGGGGCGGGCGGGCCGGACGCGGGCGGCGCCGTCCTGCGTCGGCGCCGGCGCAGCAGCACCGCCGCCAGCACCACCGGCGGGGTGATCATCACCAGCCACGGCAGGGCCGCGCCGAGGGCCGTGACCAGCACCATGAGGAAGGTCACGAGCGACTCCCAGCCCGCCCGCAGACCCCCGAAGAACCCGGCGGGCTCGTCCGACGGCGTCGTCACCGCCGCGGCCGGGCCCGCGAGCCGCAGCGTGAGCGTGGCCATGGCGGTCTGCTCGGCCAGGCTCTTGCGCTGGGCCTGCAGCGACTCCAGGTTCGCCTCCCGCGCGGCGATCTCGCGCTCGACGTCCAGCACCTGGCCGATCGTGTCCGCCTTGGTCAGCAGCGTGCGCAGCGACTCCAGTGACCGCTCTGCCGACTTCACCCGGCTCTCCACGTCGGCCACCATGAGGGTGACGTCCTCCGTCTGCTGGTTCAGCGACAGCCGCTCGCCCAGGTCACCGCCGAGCCGGGTCAGCACGTCCGGATAGCGCGCGGGCGGGATCTTGAACTCCAGCTCCGCCGACGCGTTCGCGTGCTCGGAGGAGCGGGTCTCCTCCTTGGCCAGATGGCCGCCCGCCCCGGTGACGATGTCCTTGGCCTGCTGAGCGGCGACCGCGACGTCCTTCACCCGGACCGTCATCCGGCCGGTGTAGATCACCTCCCGGTCCTGCCGGGTGACCTCCACACCTGAAGCCGGGTCCCGCCCCGCCTCGCCGCCGGCCCGCCCCGCCTCGTCGCGTGCCTGACCGTCGCCGCCCGCCGGGGCGCGCGTCTGCCGTACCGGGGCCTGCTCGGCCGCGACGGCGGGCGCGTCCGCGGACCCGACCGACGCCACCTCGCCGCCTCCGGCGCATCCTGCCAGCAGCAGGGCCGCGCACCCTGACAGCAGCGCGGCGATCGTCTGCTTTGTCCTCATGACCGGTAAACGGCTCCGGCCAGGGTCGGGTTTGATCGGACCCATCACGGTACGATCACGTCTCGGTGTCGCGACCGCAGGCCTCCGGCGGCGACGACGGCCACGGCGACCGCGGCGGTGATCGTCGAGACGAGCCGCACGTCGAAGTGGGACCCGTTCACGGGGAACAGTTGCCAGCCGAGGTTGACCGTCATGTGGAAGAGAGCCATGGCGAAGACGCTGTCCCCTGTCCGGCCGTACAACCACACCATGATCACCCGGATGGCGACGGTGCCGAGCGACCACCAGGCGATCCAGGACACGGGCCGCTGCACCAGCAGCAGCGCCGGCCAGTGCCACACCGCCCAGAACGCTCCCAGGACGAGCGCGGCCCCCAGCGGGCCCCACCGTTCCCGCAGGGGCGCGGTGGCGTACCCGGACCAGCCGAGTTCCTCGCACACGGCCCCGGCGAAGAATCCGAGCGCGAGCAGCACCGTCAGCGTCAGCGAGAAGTCGGGTCCGGGCACGTCGGCGCCCGTCAGCCGCAGCACCACGTACGACGCCGTCACGACGGCCGGATACAGCAGCAGGACGGGGACGTACCAGATCGTGGCCTTGACCCGTCGACCGTCGAACGCCCGGGCGAGCAGAGCCCGCGCGCCCGCCGGCCCGGACCGCCGGTACTCCAGCCAGAGCGCGGCGACCGCCGGGCAGACGAACGCCAGCGCGGCCGGGGGGAGCCCGGGCAGGATCCGCGCGCCGATCACCGCGTCCACGGCGAGGAAGGGCACGGTGAACACGAGCACTAAAATGAAGAAACTTGGGATACCATGTCTCATTGACGCAACGTACCAAGCCGCCCAGGAGGCGTCCATGCCGGAGTCCGCTCCCCGCCGCAGGCCGCGCCTGAGCGACCAGGAGACGCGGCGGCGGATGCTCGACGCCGCGCTCGCCCTGGTCGAGCAGGACGGGCTGACCGTCGGTCTCGACCACATCAGCGTCGAAGACGTCATCCAACGGGCCGGGGTGTCGCGCACCGCGGTCTACCGGCGCTGGCCGTACAAGGATCTCTTCCACGCCGACCTGCTGCGCGAGCTGGCGCGCGGCGCCGCGCCCGCCTCCGCGGTCGACGAGGAGGCCACCCGGCGGCTGCTCGGCTCGGTGCTCGACGGGCGCGCCGCCGAGCCGGCCACCCCGCAGGGCAGGCACGACCTGCTCACCGAGATGCTGCGGGTGAGCGCCGCCGACGACTTCGAGGCCATCCACCGCTCCGCCGGGTGGCGCACCTACCTGGCACTCCAGGCCACGTTCCTCAGCCTGCCCGACGGCGAGCTGCGCGCCGACGTGGGGGAGGCGCTGCGACTGTCCGAGTCGCGGTTCGTCGACCGGGTCGCGCGCGGCTGGGAGCTGGTCGCGACCGCCTTGGGCTACCGGCCGCGCCCGGAGGCCGGCGGCGGCTTCCCGCTCATCGCGACCCTGGCCTGCGCGAGCATGCGCGGGCTGGTCCTGATGGCCCTGCCGGACCCGGAGCTGCTCACCCGCCGGGTGCCCGCCAACCCGACCGGGGCCTCCACGCCCGCCGACTGGTCGCTCATCGGCCTGGCGGCGGCCGGCATCGGCGTCACCTTCCTCGAACTTGACCCCGGCGTCACGTGGGACGACGAGCGCACGGCCGCCGTGCGAGCCTTGTTCGCCGGGCCCTGATGCGCGTGTCCCCCGGTCTCCTGACCGGGACCGGGAGGCGGTAGCGTCAGGAAGCGTGGAAGGGAATCGCGCACACGTTGCCGTCATCGGCGGTGGCATCTCCGGCCTGGCCGCCGCGTGGCACCTCAAGCAGGGCGCGGGCGAGCAGATCAAGGTGACGGTGCTCGACGGCGCCTCCCGCGTCGGCGGCAAGCTGTACGCGACGGAGGTGGCCGGGGTCAGCCTCGACGTCGGCGCGGAGGCCATGCTGGCCAGGCGGCCCGAGGGCAAGGAGCTGGCCAGGGCGGTGGGCATGGGCGACGACCTGGTGCACCCGGGCACCGCCTCGTCGGCCATCTACAGCAGAGGCGTGCTGAGGTCGCTGCCCAAGGGCCAGGTCATGGGCGTGCCGTCCGACCTGGCCGAGCTGGCCAAGTCCGGCATCCTGTCGCCGGCCGGGCTGCTGCGGGTGCCGCTCGACCGGATCATGCCCGCCACCCTGGTCCGCACCGACGTGTCCGTCGCCGCCTACATCCGGGCCAGGATGGGCGGCGAGGTGCTCGACCGGCTGGTCGAGCCGCTGCTCGGCGGCGTGTACGCGGGACGCTCCGACAGGCTGTCGCTGGAGGCGACGATGCCGCGCGTCGCCGCCGCGGCCCGCTCCGAGCGCTCCCTGCTCACCGCCGCCCGGCACATCGTCGACGAGGCCCCCAAGGGCGCGGGCCCCGTCTTCACCACGCTCCGCGCCGGCATGGGCGCCCTGCCGGAGGCCGTCGCCAAAGCGTCCGGGGCCGACGTCAGGACCGGCGTCACCGTACGCGAGCTGCACCGCACCGAGCACGGCTGGCGGCTCGTCGCCGGGCCGGTGCCCGAGCCCGAGATCATCGAGGCGGACGCGGTGATCGTCGCCGTGCCCGCGCCCGCCGCCGCCCGCCTGCTCCAGGCCGAGGTGCCGACGGCCGCCGCCGAGCTGGCGCGCATCGAGTACGCCAGCATGGCCGTCGTCAGCCTCGCCTACCCCGCCGCCGCCTTCCCCGAGCCGCCCGCGCGCACCGGCTACCTGGTGCCGCCGGTCGAAGGCCGGGTCGTCAAGGCGGTCACGTTCAGCTCGGTCAAGTGGCCTCACCTGTCACGCGACCTGGTGCTCCTGCGCTGTTCCATCGGCCGGATCGGCGAGGAGCACCTGCTGCAGCGCGAAGACGCGGAGCTGGTCTCGCTGGCCATGGCCGAGATGAGCGAGGTCATGGGAGCGCGCGGGCTCCCGCTCGACTCCCGCGTCACCCGATGGGGCGGCGCTCTGCCGCAGTACGACGTGGGCCACATCGACCGGGTGGCGCGCGTGCACGCCGCCGTGTCCGGGCAGCCGGCGCTGGCGGTCTGCGGAGCGGCCTACGACGGGCTGGGCATCCCCGCCTGCGTCGCGACCGCTCGCACGGCCGCCACCCGGATCCTGGACCACTTGTCCCAGCGAGGAGAATCAGAGTCATGACGCAGGACGCAGCGCGGCCCAAGGCCCGCGATCTCAACCAGGTGATCCGCTACACCATGTGGTCGGTGTTCCAGGCGAGCGAGCCGCTCACCGGCGCCCGCGACGAGGTCGGCGCCGAGGTCGAGGAGCTCCTGGAGCAGGCCGCGGGCAAGGACGTGGTCACCCGCGGCCTCTACGACGTGGCCGGTCTGCGCGCCGACGCCGACTACATGTTCTGGTGGCACGCGCCGACGCCCGAGGCCCTGCAGGACGTCTACTCCCGCTTCCGCCGCACCGCCCTCGGCCGGCACAGCCGCCCGGTCTGGTCGGCGATGGCGCTGCACCGGCCCGCCGAGTTCAACAAGTCACACATCCCGGCCTTCCTGGCCGAGGAGGAGCCGCGCGCGTACGTGTGCGTCTACCCGTTCGTCCGCTCCCTGGAGTGGTACCTCCTGGAGGACTCCGAGCGGCGGGCGATGCTGGCCGAGCACGGCCGGATGGCGCGCGACTACCCCGACGTGCGGGCCAACACCGTCTCGTCCTTCGCGCTCAACGACTACGAGTGGATGCTCGCGTTCGAGGCCGACGAGCTGCACCGCATCGTCGACCTGATGCGCGTCCTGCGCGCCGCCCAGGCCCGGCGGCACACCCGGCTGGAGATCCCGTTCTACACCGGCGTCCGCAAGCCGGTCCGCGAGCTGGTGGCGGACCTGCCCTGAGCCGGACGCCTCAGCGGGTGGGAGCGTCGGGCCCGGGCGCCGTGGCGGCGGGAGGAGGCCGGCGACCGGGCGCACGCCGCGCCGTCCGCGGCCGCTGCCTGGTCGTGGGCTTCGAGGACGACCTCATCCGGCACCGCCACCCCCCGGAATGCGCGTCCTCTCAGGGACGCCCTGATCTCATCGCACCCGTACCCGGGTCTTCGAGCACCTCTCGCACCGCTGTGTGACGACGCGGCCGATCGTCTCGATCGTCACCCACCGGTGACGCACATGGATCCGGCACACGGGCTGTCCTACCCGCCGGACCTGTCCGATACGTACGGTCAACAGATTGTCACTCGGCGGGTTCGAGCCTCAGCGAGATCGAGTTGATGCAGTAGCGGTCGTCGGTCGGCGTCGGGTAGCCCTCGCCGTGGAAGACGTGCCCGAGGTGGGAGTCGCAGCGCGCGCACCGCACCTCGGTGCGGACCATGCCGTGGCTGCGGTCCTCGATCAACGTCACCGCGTCGGAATCGGACGGCTGGAAGAAGCTGGGCCAGCCGCAGTGGGACTCGAACTTGGTGTCGGACCTGAACAGCTCGGCGCCGCACGCCCGGCAGGCGTAGACGCCCTCCGTCTTCGTGTCGACGTACTCGCCCGTGAACGGGCGTTCGGTGCCCGCCTCACGCAGCACGTGGAACTCCTCCGGAGAGAGCTGGACGCGCCACTCGGCCTCACTCTTGATCACCTTGTCCATACGTTCAGAGTACGAGATGCGGCAAAAAGAGATCTCCATCGGGGGAAGCATCCTTTCTGGGGAGAATTCGCGTCTTTGTCAGCAAGGGGGTGTCATCGCCTCCTGCCAGGGGCGGGATCACTCGCCGGATCGCCAGAGCGGCACAGCCCACGCCCGTGCTGGCGCCGCCGGCGATCGCCTGGCCGGCCGGGTGGCGCGCCAGCGCCCGGAACGGCGGCGCGAGTGGTCTCGTTCACGGGCCCGTTCCGTCGAGCTCCCGGTCCCGCCACCGGTGCTGCTCCGGGACGGGCCCCCTTCACCTCCGTGGCCACGTGGTTTGTCGGGGGCGCGGGGTAGGTTCGTCCCCATGGCATCGCCGTACATCGAGCTCGAGGTGGGAGAGCGGACCGTCAAGGTCACCAATCCCGGCAAGATCTACTTTCCGGAGATCGGCGCGACGAAGCGCGAGCTGGTCGACTACTACGTCAGTGTGGGCGAAGGCGCGCTCCGCGCGCTGAAGGACCGGCCTACCAACCTCAAGCGCCACCCCGACGGCGTGCAGAGCGAGGCCATCTACCAAAAGCGGATGCCGGCCAAGCGCCCCGACTGGCTGGAGACCGTGACCGTCACCTTCCCCAGCGGCCGGACGGCCGACTCGCTGAGGGTCACCGAGATCGCCGCCATCGCCTACTGCGCCAACCTGGGCACCATCGACTTCCACCCCTGGCAGGTCCGCGCCTCCGACGTCGAGCATCCCGACGAGCTCCGGGTCGACCTCGACCCGCAGCCCGGCGTCGGCTTCGACGCGGTGCGCCGGGCCGCCTTCCTGACCAGGGACGTGCTGGGAGAGCTGGGCCTGACCGGCTTCGTCAAGACCTCGGGCAACCGCGGCGTCCACATCGCCGTCCGGATCGAGCCGCGATGGGACTTCGTGCAGGTGCGCCACGCCGGCATCGCGCTGGCCAGGGCGGTGCAGGCACGCGACCCCGGCCTGGTCACCACCGCCTGGTGGAAGGAGGAGAGGGGCGACCGGGTGTTCATCGACTTCAACCAGAACACCCGTGACCGCACGGTCGTCAGCGCCTACTCGGTCCGGGCACGCCCGCACGCGCCGGTCTCGACCCCGCTCACCTGGGAGGAGCTGGAGGACGCCGACCCGGGCGACTTCGACATCCGCACGGTGCCCGCCCGGTTCGCCGAGCTGGGCGACGTGCACGCCGCCATCGACGATCACGCGTACTCGATCGAGACCCTCCTCGACTGGTACGACCAGGACGAGCGTGGTGACATGCCCTATCCGCCCAACTATCCGAAGATGCCGGGCGAGCCGAAGCGCGTCCAACCGAGCAAGGCCCGCGACTGACCTTCCCCTGGAGCTGCGGGCCGTCTCCGGACCCACGCGTGAGCGGCGCCAACGGGGGGTGGAGGCGTCACGGGTCGCGGGGGAGTCCCAGGGCGCGCTCGGCGATGATGTTGAGCTGCACCTCGGTGGTGCCGCCGCCGATGGTGAAGGCTCGGGTCGCGAGGATCATGCGGCTCCAGTGAGGGTCGGCGGGCGCCAGTTCCCAGCAGAACTCGGACACCGCCTGGGCGTGCCGCATGCCGAGCAGTTTGCGGACGCTGGACGCGGTGGCGATCAGGCCCCGAGAGGCGCTGGACGCGGTGGCGACCCCGCTCGGAGAGGCGCCGGCCGTGGTGGTGGCCCTGCTCGGAGGGACGCCGTTCGCGGCGGGTCCGGCCGGGGCGGCCGGGGCGGCCGGTGTGGAGCGGTCGGCGGCGAGCTGGGAGAGGGTGACGCGCAGGCCGAGCGCCGAGATGGCCTGGCCCTCCGCCCACAGCCGGCCCGCCTGCTCGCGTCGCGCCTCCCGCAGCGGCAGCCGGGCGGCGAAGGCGGCCAGGTCGGTGTGCCGCGACCCGGGCCCCCACGAGTCGCCGAGCGCGACCCGTTCGTGGGCGAGGGTGTCGCGGGCCACCCGCCAGCCTCCGTCCACCTCGCCGACGACCCGGTCGTCCGGCACGAACACGTCGTCGAGGAACACCTCGTTGAACAGCGCGTCGCCGTTGATCTCCTTGAGCGGCCTGACGGTGACGCCGGGAGCCGCCATGTCCACGAGGAAGTACGTGATGCCTTCGTGCTTGGGCCTGTCCGGGGAGGTCCTGGCCAGGCAGATGCCCCAGTGGGCGTACTGGGCCAGGGACGTCCAGATCTTCTGCCCGGTCAGCGTCCAGCCGCCCTCCACCCGGGTGGCCCTGGTCGACAGGCCCGCCAGGTCCGAGCCCGCGCCCGGTTCGGAGAACAACTGGCACCACACGATCTCACCGGTGAACGTCCCGGGCAGGAAGCGTTCCTGCTGGTCACGGGTCCCGTGCCGGACGATGGACGGCACCGCCCACGCGCCGATGCCGAGGTTGGGCCGTTTCAGGCTGCGGAACTCCTCGTGGATGATCACTTGTTCGAGCGGTGAGGCGGCCCGGCCCCACGGCTCCGGCAGATGGGGCATGATCCACCCCTCCTCGGCGAACCGGCGGCGGCGCTCGGAGGGATCGGCGGCCCGCAGCGACGCGGCCTGCGCCCGTACCGCTTCCCTGAGCGGGGCCGCCTCCTCGGGCAGGTCGGGCTCCATCGACCGGCGCACCCCGCCGAGAGCCAGCGCGGCGACCTCGCCCGCCCACACGCCGGGGTCCCCGGCCAGCATCCTGTCCGACAGCGCCCGCCGGTAGTAGCGGTGCGCGTCGTGCTCGAAGGTGTACCCGACGCCGCCGAGCACCTGGATGGCGTCGGCGGCGCACCGCACCCCGGCCTCCACCCCCAGCACCCCGGCCACCCCCACGGCCAGCCGCGCTTCCGCGCCCAACGCCGTACCGGCCACTGCCGCGGCCTGCCGCGCTTCCGCGCCCAACGCCGTACCGGCCGGCGGGGGCACGGGGGCCTCTTCCCGCGCGGTGGCGTCCGAAGGTCGTTCCCCTAGCCACAGGCAGGGGTCGTCCAGGGCTCTGGCGGCGTCCCACACGGCGGCGCGGGCCTGCTCCACGACGACCAGCGCCGCGGCCAGCCGGTGCTTGACGCCCTGGAACTGGCCGATGGGCCGCCCGAACTGCTCGCGTACCTTCGCGTACTCCGCGGCCGTGGCGACCGCCCAGGCCGCGACCCCGCAGGCGTCCGCCGCGAGCAGGACGGCGGCCAGCTCCCGCACCGGCACCGCGCCGAGCACCCGCTCACCGGGCACGGTCACGACGGTCACGGCGCACAGGTCACGGTCCAGGTCGACACCGCTGACCGGCTCGGCCAGGACGTCCGCGCGATCGAGCAGCGCCCAGCCGCCCGCCCCGATCGGCACCAGGAACAGGTCCGCTTCCGCCGCGCCGAGCGCCATCCGCGGCCCGGCCGCGTGAGGACGGTCAGTCGACACCCCTTCCTGGAGACCCACCTCGTGCCCGCCGACGAGGCCCGCTGGACCATCGTCCGTGCTGGGCGGACGCGTCGGACCGTCGTCTGGGGCGGGTGAATGCGTCGGTCCGTCGTCTGCGGCGGGCGGACGCGTCGGTCCGTCGTCTGCGGCGGGTGGATGCGTCGGGTCATCGTTCGTGCCGGATGCAAGCGTCGGACCGTTGTCCGGGGCGGGTGGTTCCGCCGGCAGGACGACGGCGGCGGTCAGCGAGCCGTCGGCCAGGCCGCCGACCAGGTCCGCGCCCGCGGGGGAGCGGGAGGCCGCCGCGGCGGCGAGCACCGTCGGCAGGTACGGGCCGCGCACCCGGCGCTCGCCGAGCACCTCCAACGCCACGCACAGCTCCAGCAGTCCGAAGCCCTGCCCGCCCCGATCCTCCGGCACGTGCAGCCCGAGCACTCCCTGCCGGGCGAGCGCGTCGTGGCCCGCCTCCCGCCGCGTCAGCCCGCGGACGGAGTCGGCGAGTGCCCGGTGTTCAGTCGTCAGCCCGATGCCCATGCACCCGAACCTAGAACATCATTCGGTTCATCTCCAGTCCTGCTCCACAACGCCGCCCGGGATACGACCGAGGCGCCTGCCGAGAAGCCCGGCCGCGAAGAACCCCTCCCACGGCCGGTCGAAAATCGGTGGCTATCCCGTACAGAGGCTGACTACGCTCCCGATGTCCAGGTACTTGTCTCACGGGCGGTCACGCCCTGGAAAGCGGGGGGTCTATGCCCGGGACCGCGCCACGCGCGCCTCGTCGTACCGTCAACCGGACTCGTCCGTGACGCCTGGTCGTTCCATCGTCCGGACTCGTCCGTGACGCGCGGTCGTACCGTCATCCGGACCCGTACGTAACAAGTCATCCGGACCGGTACGCCCGTCGGCCCTGACCGTCGCGAGGCCCGCATGGCGCTTCCTTGCTGCCCTTTTCCCGCATGTCCGGCAAGGAGTACCCCAGGGTGTCCACCCACAAGACCCGTCAGGTCCTGACCGACACGTTCGCCTGCGTACGCTGCGGGCTGACCGTGACCGGCGCCGCCCCCGGAGGCGGACGGCGCAACCACTGCCCGAGCTGCCTGCACTCGCTGCACGTGTTCGACCGCGCCGAGGGCGGGCCGTCGGAGTGCGGTTCGCGCATGGCGCCGATCTCCATCGCGGTGCTGCGCAGCGGCGACTGGATGATCATTCACCGCTGCACCCGCTGCGGAGAGCTGACGTCGAACCCGATCAGCGGCGACGACAACCAGCTCATCCTCATGCGGATGGCCGTCCGCCCGCTCGCCCAGCCGCCGTTTCCGCTGGAAACGTTCGGCGACCTGTGACGGGGGCGGATCGCATGCCACGCAGGAAACCGGCCGGGCGCAGGCCGCAGCGCCGCAAGGACGTCAGGCACGGCGAGCCCGGCGACGCCTTCCGGTGCGTCGGCTGCCGCCTCGACGTGCCCGTCCACGCGCCGGGCACCGCGCACCGCAACCACTGCCCGAACTGCCTGACCAGCCGCCACGTCGACCACCGTGTGCCCGGTGACCGGCGGGCGGCCTGCCGGGGCCGCATGGCGCCGGTCAGCGTCACGGTCCGCGACGACGGCGAGTGGCTGATCATCCACCACTGCCAGTCGTGCGGCGAGCTCAGCGCCAACCGCATCGCGGGCGACGACAACGCGCTCGTCCTGCTGCGCATCGCGATGAGACCGCTGTCGGGCGACCGGCTGCGGACCGGCGCGCTGCTGGCGCTGTGATCCGGTGGGGGCCCCGCGAACCGGGCCCCCACCCGCGGGTCAGCCGGGCCCGGGTCAGTCGCCGAACTCCAGGTGCAGGGCTCGGGTGAAGTCGGCGATCGCCTCTTCATGGCGCTCCTCCTCCTGGAGGATCTCGCCGCGCACCCGATAGGCCCAGACGTACTCGGCGTCCAGTTCGATCGCCCGGTCGAGGTCCTTCAGGGCCGACTCGTTGTCGCCCAGCTCGCTCAGCACCGCGCCGCGGCTGCCGAGGGCGCGGTCATGGTCGGGAGCCAGCTCGATGGCCCGGTTGAGGTCCGACAGCGCGTCCTCGTACTGGTCGATCATGCGCAGCGCCTCCCCGCGACGGCTCAGGGCGCGCACGTGGCCGGGGTCGATCTCCAGCGCGCTGGTGTAGTCGGCGATGGCCTCGGCATAGAGGCCCATCCGCTGGTAGAGGTCACCCCGGGACAGCCAGGAGTGGGCCAGGCTGCCGTCCAGCTCGATGATCTTGGCGTGTTCGGCGAGCGCCTCGTCCAGGCGGTCGAGGTCGGCGAGCGCGTCCGCCCTGGCCTCCAGGATCCACAGCGAGTCCGGCGACAGGGTCAGCGCGTGCTCGAAGTCGGTCATCGCCTCGTCGTGGCGGCCCAGCGCGGCGTACGCCTGGCCGCGTGACCCCAGCGCGTACGCGCTGTCGGGCTCCATCCGCAGCGCCTCGTCGAAGTCGGAGATCGCCGTCTCGTACCGCTCGATGAGCCGGTGGCTCTCGCCGCGCAGCCGCCAGGCGCGCGCGTTGTCCGGCACGAGCGCGATCGACTCGGTCAGGTCCGCGATCGCCGCGTCGTGGCGCCCCAACGCGATGTACGACTCGGCGCGGCTGCGCAGCACCGACGCCCGCGACTGGGCCGCGGACTCGTTGATCTCCTCAATCATGGGGGGAATCTATCGGCCCTTTATGGATCATGGTGCCCCTTTCGCCGGTCACCGCCGCCCGCCGCCCGGGGGCGGTCATAAGATCGTGGGATGGAGCTGGTCCCAGGAGTGCACGTCGCCGTCACCGACCGCCACGGCGGCGTCAGTGCCCCGCCGTACGGGACGCGCAACCTCGGCGGTCTGACCGGCGACGACCCCGCCGCCGTGCGGGCCAACCGCGAGGCGGTCGCGGCCGAGCTGGGCGTACGGGCGATCGTGTTCATGCCGCAGGTCCACGGCGCCGAGGTCGCGTACGTGAGCGAGCCGTTCGGCCACGACGCGCCGCCGGTCGACGGGGTGTTCACCACGGAGCCGGGGCTGGCGCTGGCGTCCCTGGGCGCCGACTGCCCGGCCGTGCTGGTGGCCGATCCGGTGGCCCGCATGGCCGGCGCCGCTCATTCCGGGCGTCCTGGTACGGAAGCGGGCATCGCCGCCGTGCTGGTCGAGGCCATGGCGGCCAAGGGGGCCGAGCCGGGGCGGATGGTGGCGTTCGTCGGGCCGGGGGCGTGCGGGCGCTGCTACGAGGTGCCCGCCGAGCTGCGCGACCAGGTGGCGGCCAAGGTGCCGCCGGCGCGCTCCACCACCTCCTGGGGCACGCCCGCGCTCGACCTGCGCGCCGGCATCGAGGCGCAGCTCCGCTCGGCGGGGGTGCCCGACGTGCGGCACGACGCCCGGTGCACCATCGAGTCCGGCGACCTCTACTCCCACCGCCGCCAGGACCCCGGCCGCTTCGCCGGCCTCATCTGGCTCGCCTAGCCCGCAGGCCGCCGGCGGCCCGCCGGCCGGGAAGCGCGGTCGGGCGGTCAGGCGCGGGGGCTATTGAAGACGATGTTGACGATGACGATGCCCGCCCAGATCACCAGGAACGCCGGGTTGAAGCCGCCGACCACGGCGAGCGCGACCGTCGCCCCCGTGCCGAGCGACAGCGAGACGATGGCGAGGGCGAGCCGCTGGCCGTCCGACGGGCCGCGCTGCCGCGAGGCGGGGGCGGCCCGGAGACGCTCGTCGACCCGCCGGTCGACCTCCTGCCCCACCTTGTCGAGGAACGACGCCGCGAGGGCGTCGTCGTAGTCGGGGCCGAGGTCGCGGCGGGCGGACAGGGCCGCCTGCAGCTCTTCACCGGTGCTCATACAGCGATATATAAGCGATCGTTCGCCTCAACGAGCAAGAATGTCATCGAGATTGTACGAAACCGGCCGTTCGAGCTGGTCGTACGTGCACGACTCGGGAGTGCGGTCGGGCCGCAGGCGCCGCCACTGGGCGGTGTGCCGGAAGCGGTCGCCTTCCATCTGGTCGTAGGCGACCTCGACCACCAGCTCCGGCCGGAGCGGGATGAACGACAGGTCCTTCTTGGCGTTCCAGCGCGAGATCGCCCCCGGCACGCGCTGCCCCCCGGTGGCGGGCGTGGCGGCCGGCCGGCCGAGGTTGGCCTGCGCCTGCTGGGCCCAGTGGCCCCACGGATGCTCGTCCAGGTCGGCGAGGTACGGCTTGAGCTCTTCGACCAGCTCGGCCCGGCGCTGCATCGGGAACGAGGCCGCCACGCCCACGTGGTGCAGCCGGCCGTCGTCGCCGTAGAGGCCGAGCAGGAGCGAGCCGACGATCGGGCCCGTCTTGTGCTCGCGGTAGCCGGCGATGACCACGTCGGCGGTGCGTTCGTGCTTGACCTTGAACATCACCCGCTTGTCGGGGATGTAGGGCTGGTCCCCGGGCTTGACGATGATGCCGTCGAGCCCGGCCCCCTCGAACATCTCGAACCACTCGCCGGCCTGCTCGTCGTTCTTGGTCACCGGGGTGAGACGCACCGACCGGCCCCTGCGCGGGAACAGCTCCTCCAGGCGGGCCCGCCGCTCGGCGAACGGCGCCTCCATCAGCGCCTCGTCGCCGACGGCCAGCAGGTCGAAGGCGACGAACGAGGCCGGCGTCTGCTCCGACAGCATTTTGACCCGCGAGGCCGCGGGGTGGATGCGCTGCTGCAGCGCCTCGAAGTCGAGCACGGAGCCGCGCGGCAGCACGATCTCCCCGTCGAGCACGCACCGCTCGGGCAGCTCCGCCCTGACGGCCTCCACCAGCTCCGGGAAGTAGCGGGTGAACGGCCGCTCGTTGCGGCTGCCGAGGTAGACCTCGTCGCGGTCGCGGAACACGATGCAGCGGAACCCGTCCCACTTCGGCTCGTAGAACAGAGTGCCGTCCTGCCGGGGCATCGCCTTGACCGGCTTGGCCAGCATCGGCCCGACCGGCGGCCTGACCGGCAGGTCCAGCTCGGGGATCGGCTCCGGCTCCTTGGCCCTCCTGGCGGCCTTGGGAGCCGGCTCAGGCACGGCTCCGGGTGTCGGTTCAGGCGCTTCGGATGTCGGCTCGGTCATGGTGACATCTCCCTCACGTAGCGGCAGAAGAGCACGCCCTCCTCCTCCAGCACCTGCCTCAGCTCCAGCCGCGCGCGCGACGGCTCGCCGTCGAGAATCCGCGCCGCGTCCCCGCCCAGCAGCAGCGGGCTCACCGACAGGCACAGCTCGTCGACCAGCCCGGCCGCGGCGAACTGGGCGTTGAGCCGCGGCCCGCCCTCGCACAGCACCCGCGTCAGCCCTCTGGCGTGCAGCCCGGCCACCGCCCGGCGCGGGTCGACCTCCTCGCCACCGGCCAGGATCACCTCACCGGCCGCCGCCGCGGCCTTGCGCCGGTCCTCCGGCGCGCTCTCGCAGGTGATCACCAGGGTCGGGCTCACCGCCTCACGGAACAGCGGCGCGTCGAAGTCGAGGTCGAGGCCGCGGCTGACGATCGCGAGCGGCGCCGCGGCCGGCCCGCCCGCCCGCAGCACCCGCCACGACTCGCGCGGCTTGACCGGCCCGTAGCCCTCGGCCCGCACGGTCGCGGCGCCCACCAGGACCACGTCGGCCAGCCCGCGCAGCACGCCGAACACCCGCTTGTCGGCCCTGCCCGACAGCCCTCCGGACAGCCCCTGGTCCCAGGCCGCGCCGTCGGCGCTGACCACCATGTTGAGGCGGAGCCACGGCCGTCCCTCGGGATAGGCGTAGGCCCGTACGAGGTCGGGATCGTCCTCCGGGCCAGGATGGATGCGGCGCATTCCTCCACCTTGGCACACGCCCCCGACAACTCAGTCGCGCGGCCTGCGCAGCACCGTCATCGAACGCGCCGTCACCGCCACCACGTCGCCCGCCTCCAGGCGCTCCTCACCGGACGGCTTGTCGCAGCCGTCGTCGGCGGTGTCGAGCTCCAGCGTCCAGCCGCCGCCGAACGCCTCGCCCGGCAGCGTGAAAGTCATGTCCTCGTGATGGGCGTTGATCAGCAGCAGGAACGTGTCGTCCACGATCCGCTCGCCGCGCGGCCCCGGCTCGGTGATGGCGTCGCCGTTCAGGTAGACCATCAGCGACTTGGCGTAGCCGACGTGCCAGTCGGCGGACGTCATCTCGGCCCCGCCGGGCGTCAGCCACACCAGGTCGCGCTCGCCGTTGTCGAGGTGACGACCGTGGAAGAACCGCCGCCGCTGGAACACCGGGTGCTGCCTGCGCAGCTCCGCCAGCTTGCGCACGAACTCCAGCAGCCGCGTCTCCGTGCGCAGCCCCGACCAGTCGACCCAGGCGATCTCGTTGTCCTGGCAGTAGGCGTTGTTGTTGCCCCGTTGCGTACGGCCGATCTCGTCGCCGTGGGACAGCATCGGCACGCCCTGCGACAGGAACAGCGTGGCCAGGAAGTTGCGCCGCTGCCGCTCGCGCAGCCGCACGATGGCCGGATCCTCCACCGGCCCCTCGGCGCCGCAGTTCCACGACCGGTTGTCGTCGGTGCCGTCGCGGTTGCCCTCGCCGTTGGCCTCGTTGTGCTTGCGGTCGTAGGAGACCAGGTCGGTGAGCGTGAACCCGTCGTGGCACGTCACGAAGTTGATCGAGGCCACCGGCCGCCGCCCCGACGTCTCGTAGAGGTCGGCCGAGCCCGTCAGCCGCGAGGCGAACTCCGGCAGCGCCGAGTGGCTGCCCCGCCAGAAGTCGCGCACGGTGTCGCGGTACTTGCCGTTCCACTCGGTCCACAGCGGCGGGAAGTTGCCCACCTGGTAGCCGCCCGGCCCCACGTCCCACGGCTCGGCGATCAGCTTGACCTGGGAGATCACCGGATCCTGCTGGATCAGGTCGAAGAACGCGCTCAGCCGGTCGACGTCGTGCAGCTCCCGCGCCAGCGCCGAGGCCAGGTCGAACCGGAACCCGTCGACGTGCATCTCCAGCACCCAGTAACGCAGCGAGTCCATGATCAACTGGAGCGCGTGCGGCGAGCGGACGTTCAGCGAGTTGCCGCACCCGGTGTAGTCCAGGTAGTAGCGCCGGTCGGCGTCGTGCAGCCGGTAGTAGGCGACGTTGTCGATCCCCCGGAACCCCAGCGTCGGCCCCATGTGGTCGCCTTCGGCGGTGTGGTTGTAGACCACGTCGAGGATCACCTCGATGCCCGCCTCGTGCAGCGCCCGCACCATGGCCTTGAACTCCTGCACCTGCTCGCCGCGCGTCCCGGCGCTGGAGTAGCCGCCGTACGGGGCGAGATAGGCCATCGTGTTGTAGCCCCAGTAGTTCGTCAGCCCCCGCGCCACCAGGAAGTGCTCGGGCAGGAAGTGGTGGACCGGCATCAGCTCGACCGCCGTCACCCCCAGCGACAGCAGATGGTCGACGACCGCCGGGTGCCCCACCCCGGCGTACGTGCCGCGCAGTTCCTCGGGCACGTCCGGATGGCGCATGGTGAGCCCGCGCACGTGCGCCTCGTAGATCACGGTCTGGTGGTACGGGACGCGCGGCGGCCGGTCGTTGCCCCAGTCGAAGAACGGGTTGATCACCACGTTCTTCGGCAGGAAGGGGGCGCTGTCGAGCCGGTTGACCTTCGCCGGGTCGGTGAAGTCGTAGGAGAAGACCGCCTCGTTCCAGCGCAGCTCGCCGTCGACCGCCTTGGCGTACGGGTCGAGCAGCAGCTTGGCGGGGTTGCACCGGTGGCCGTGCGCCGGGTCGTAGGCGCCGTGGACGCGGTAGCCGTAACGCTGGCCGGGCATCACGCCGGGCAGGTAGCCATGCCAGACGAACCCATCCACTTCGGGCAGGTCGACGCGCTCCTCGGAGCCGTCGTCGTGGAAAAGGCACAACTCGACCCGCTCGGCCACCTCGGAGAACACCGCGAAAAGGGTGCCCACGCCATCCCAGGTAGCGCCGAGTGGATAAGGTTCGCCCGGCCAGACGTCGCGCATGTGACCTAATTGTCGCACGCGTCGGGGGTACGGCTAGAGCAGTTCGGCATTCAGCGTGATCGTGGTGCCGGTCAGGGCCTTGCTGACGGGGCAGTTGGCCTTGGCGGTCTCGGCGGCCTGCTGGAACTGCTCGGCCGTGATGCCGGGGACGTGGGCCTTGACCGTGAGCACGATGCCGGTGATGCCCTCACCCGGCTGGAAGGTGACGTCGGCGCTGGTCTGCACGGACTCCGGAGGCGTGCCGGCGCCGGCCAGGCCGTGGGAGAGGGCCATGGAGAAGCAGGACGAGTGGGCCGCGGCGATGAGCTCCTCCGGCGAGGTCTTGCCGTTGGCGGCCTCGGCGCGGGACGGCCAGGACACCTCGAAGGTCCCGACGCCTGAGGTGTCGAGCGAAACGGTGCCGGAACCGTCGAGCAGCGCGCCCTTCCACTGCGTCGTGGCGGTGCGAGTCGTGGCCATGCGAATTGCTCCCTCTGTCGATCAGTGGACCTTCCGACCTTATCGCGGGGCGGCGAACTCACCGCGAGGGACGCCCCCTCTCGCCGCCCGCCCGGCCCCCGGGTGGGGGCCTGCGGGCGTCGTTCAGGCGTCCTGGACGTCGCCGACCAGTTCGAGCAGCTCGGGGTCGTCGGACTCGGCCCGCACCCGCCGGGCGCCGTGGGCGGCGCGCGGGTCGCCGCGCCTGGCCAGGCCGCGCGCCGCCTCCGCCACCGCGCGCAGCACGTGGTCGTCCAGCCGGGCCGCCAGCGCCTCCCGGATCTCGGGCGTGTCGGCGTCCAGCCCCGCCAGGCCCGCGGTGGCCCAGTCGCGCACCTCGCCGTCGTCGTCGCCGGTCATCTCGATCAGCAGCGCCAGCCCTTCGGCGTGGTCCGGCGCCGTCCCGTCCGCCAGCACGTCGGCCAGCGCGATGGCGTCGGTCATCGTGCGCTGGTGACCGGGGCGGTGGATCAGGTCGAGCACCGGCGCCAGCGCCCGGGGGTCGCCCTGGTGGCCGAGCGCGGCCAGCACCGACCGCAGCACCTGCGGGCTGGACTCGGTGACCGTCATCCGGCGCAGCAGCGGCAGCGTCCGCTCCAGGTAGGGCCGGTCGTCGCCGGAGACGCCGAACTGGGCGATCGCGTCCACGGCGAACTCGCGCTCCCTGGCGTCCTCGCTCGCGCACAGCTCCGTCAGGGTCACGTACGTCTTGTCGTCGCCGCGCGCGGCCAGCGCGTCGGCCGCCGCCCACCACGTCTCCGCGTCCTCGTCCAGGTCGCGGTGGGCCAGCGCGCGCGCCACGAGCCGCTCGATCGGCGCCCACTCGCCCGCGGCCGCCTCCAGCAGGGTCGCGATGGCGGCGTGCCCGCGCTGCGCCTGCACCTGCTCGGTCTCCGACCCGTCGGGCGAGGTGGCGGTGACGGTGACCAGCTCGGTGCCGTCGCCCGCCCACTGCCGGTGCACCGCGTACGTCCAGTCTTCCTGCTCGACCTGGTCGAGCAGCGCGCCCTCCAGGTGGACGCCCACCCAGTCGGCGGCGATGTCGTGCGGCGTGTCGCCGTCGCCGTCGTAGCGGGCCGGGTCCGCGCCGGCGTCGAGCAGCTCGCGCACCACGCCCAGCGCGCCCCGGCGGGCGGCGAGCGTCAGCGGCGTGTCGCCCGTCTCGTTGGCGGCGTCCACGTCGGCGCCCGCCCCGATCAGCACCCGCGCGGTCGCGGCGGCGCCGTTGGTGGCGGCCCACATCAGCGCGGTCCAGCCGCCGCCCTCCCGGGTGTCCACCCCGGCGCCCGCGGCGAGCAGCAGCCCGGCGACGGCCGCCTGGTCACGGGCGGCGGCGGCGCACAGCGGCAGCCCGCCCTCCTCGCCCTCATAAGGCCGGTCCGGATCGGCGCCGTCGGCGAGCAGCTCGCTCACGGTCTTCTCGTCGCCGTCCAGCGCGGCCCGGTAGAGCTGTTCCTCATGCATGACAACGGACCCTAGCCTGGCCCGGCCGCGCCCCGGGACCATGCTGGGGTCCGTGTCACTTTCTGGTACGTGGTGCGTGTCGATAGCGGTTCACCCGTTTTCCTCCCGGGGGAGGACCGCGACACCGTCAAAACGCGATATGTTGCGAGTATGACTGACCCCGGGGAGGTACGCGCCTCCGACGCCGAACGTGAGGCGGTGGTCGAGCTGCTTCGCGAGGCCTCCGTCGAAGGCCGGCTCACCCTGGCCGAGCTCACCGACCGCACCGAGGCCGCCTACACCGCCACCACCCATGCCGAGCTGGCCCTGCTCACGCAGGACCTGCCCGCCGTCGCCGCCCCCGCGCCGCCGGCGCGGCGGCGCGAGGGGAGGAAACGGCGCTGGTTCGTCGGCGTCATGGGCGACACCAAACGGCGCGGCACCTGGCGCATCGACCAGGAGCTGGGCGCGGTGGCCGTCATGGGCGACGTGGTGCTCGACCTGCGCGAGGCCGAGGTGCGCACCGACCTGGTGGAGATCCTCGCCGTCTCCGTGATGGGGGACGTGAAGATCATCGTTCCTGACGGGGTGAACGTCGACCTCGACGGCCTGGCGATCATGGGCGACAAGAAGGTCGACGTGGAGCAGGCGCCGCGTGGCATGAACGTGCCGGTGGTGCGGGTGCACGCCTACGCGGTCATGGGCGACGTGAAGGTGCTCGGCGACTCGCGCGCCAAACCGATCAAGCGCGGCTGGTCGGCCTGGCGCGAGCACTGGCGCCAGCTCCACGGCGACGACTCCGACCGCTCCCTCGGCCGCGGCCACTGACCCAGCCCTCCGGCACGCCCGGGGCGGCCGGAGGCGGTCACGTGCGGTCAGGCGGTCCTGAGGTCGTCCGCCGGGGCGCGCAGCGCCGACTCGTACCGTTCCAGCAGCACCTGCGCCAGCTCGGGGGCGGCCCCGAGCACGTCGGCCACCACGTCGGCGCCCGCCTCCAGCGCGGTGCGGCGCACCTTGTCGGCGAAGTAGCCCGGCGCGAGCAGGTAGGGGGCGACCACCACCCGCGGCGCGCCCGCCTCCTTGAGCCGGGCGACGGCCTGCGCCGGCGTCGGTGAGGCGGCGGAGGCGTACGCGGGCTCGACGGCCCACCAGCCGCGCGGCGGCTCGCAACCCTCGCCCGGCCTGCCGGTCCGGACGGCGGACGGCACCCCTGAGACCCGAGCCTCCGAGGACTGGCCGGACGACCGGTCGGTGCTGGGACGGTCGGTGAAGGAACGGTCGGTGCTGGGACGGTCGGTGAAGGAACGGTCGGTGAAGGAACGGTCGGTGAAGGAACGGCCGGTGCAGGGACGGGTGGTGAAGGAGCGGGTGGTGAAGGACGGGGCGGCGGCGGGGCGGCGCCAGGCGCGGGCCAGCCGGGCGATCACCTCGTTGGCGCGCGCGTCACTGGAACCCGCCGACACCAGCACCACCGCGGTGTCAGGGTCGCCGGCCGGCACGCCCGCCTCCTCCAGCCGGCGTTCCAGGGCGGCCATGAGCAGCGGGTGCGGGCCCAGGGTCGTGCCGTAGCGGACGCGCAGCCGCGGATCGCGGGCGCGCGCCTCGCGCAGCGCGGCCGGCAGGTCCACCCGGCTGTGGTACGCCTCGGTCAGCAGCAGCGGGAGCACCACCGCCTCGGTCAGGCCGTGCAGCGCCTGCCCGAGCGAGGGCGTGGCGTGGTCGAGGTAGGCGGTCCGCACGGGGAGCCAGGGACGCAGCCGACGCACCTCGTCGAGCAGCGCCGCCACGGTGGCGGCCGCACGGGGATCTCGCGAGCCGTGCGCCACCGCCACCATGGGGACGCTCGGGCCGGTCCCGCCTGCCAGCGGCACCGGCCGGCCGGGGGTCACAGGTGAATGCCGCATTCGACCTTCCCCAGCCCCGCCCAGCGGCCGCTGCGCGGATCTTCCCCCTCCACGACCTGCCGGGTGCACGGCGCGCACCCGATGGAGGGGTAGTTGTCGTAGTGCAACGGGTTGATCAGCACCCCGTTGTCGGCGATGTAGTTGTCGACGTCCTCCTGCGTCCAGGCGGCGATCGGGTTGATCTTCACCATCTGCCGCTTGGCGTCCCACTCCACGACCTTCGTGCCGACGCGGGAAGGGGACTCGTCGCGGCGGATGCCGCTGATCCACGCGAGGTACGGCTCCAGCGCGCGGTTGAGCGGCTCCACCTTGCGCAGGAAGCAGCACAGGTCCGGGTTGCGGCCGAACAGCCGCGGCCCGAGGTCGCGATCCTGCTCCTCGACCGTACGCGACGGCCGCACGTCGATGACGTTGACCTCGTAGACCTGCCGCACCGCGTCGCGGGTGCCGACCGTCTCGGCGAAGTGGTAGCCGGTGTCGACGAACAGGACGTCCACGCCCGGCTTCACCCTGCTGACCAGGTCGATCAGCAGCGCGTCGCTCATGGAGGACGTCAGGCACAGCCGGTCGCCGAACGTGGCGGCGGCCCAGCGGACGATCTCGCGGGCGGGCGCGCCCTCCAGGAACAGCGCGGCGGATTCGACGATGTCCTGCAGATCGAGGGCGCCGCGCTGCTGCCGCAGGTCGACCTCGATGTCGGCGAGCGTCATATGTTCACCCCGATTCCGAGAAACTTCAGCTTGAAGGCGCGAGCGCAGGACCGGCAGTACCAGCCCCCGTCATCCTGGTAGGGCTCCAGGTCCTCGTCGCCGCAGTAGGGGCAGTGGAAGGGGACCGCGCGGCCGCTCATTTGAGATCGGCCTCGTCGGCGCGCTGCACCCAGTCGGCGAAGGTCTCGCCTTCCTTCTTCTGCTCGTCGTAGTGGCGCACGACCCGCTCCACGTAGTCGGGCAGCGCGGCCGAGGTCGTCTTGAGCCCGCGCACCTTGCGGCCGAAGCCCGGGTTGACGCCGAGCGAGCCGCCGAGGTGGATCTGGAAGCCCTCGACCTGCTGACCGTTCTCGTCCATGACGAGCTGGCCCTTGAGCCCGATGTCGGCGGTCTGGATGCGGGCGCACGAGTTGGGGCAGCCGTTGACGTTGATGGTGAGCGGCTCGCCGAACTCCGGCAGCCGCCGCTCCAGCTCGTCGATCAGCCTGTCGGCGGTGTTCTTGGTGTCGACGATGGCCAGCTTGCAGAACTCGATGCCGGTGCAGGCCATCGTCTGGCGGCGGAACGTGGACGGGTTCACCCGCAGGTCGTTGGCCTCCAGCTCGGCCACGAGCGAGTCGACCTGGTCGGCGGTGACGTCGAGGATGACCATCTTCTGCTCGACCGTGGTCCGCACCCGGCCGGAGCCGTGCCGCTCGGCGATGTCGGCGATGAGGTGGAGCCGGTCACCGCTGAGCCGGCCGACCCTGGGCGCGAAGCCGACGTAGAACCGGCCGTCCTTCTGGCGGAAGACGCCCACGTGGTCGCGCCGGTCACCGCGCGGACGCTCCGGCGCGGGCCCGTCGGGCAGCGGCTCCTTGAGGTACTCGGTCTCCAGCACCTCACGGAACTTCTCCGGCCCCCAGTCGTTGACCAGGAACTTCAGCCGGGCCCTGTGGCGCAGCCGCCGGTAGCCGTAGTCGCGGAAGATGCCGATGACGCCGCCGTAGACGTCGCTCGCCCGTTCCGGCGACACGAACACGCCCAGGCGCTTGCCCAGCATCGGGTTGGTCGACAGGCCGCCGCCGACCCACAGGTCGTAGCCCTTCTCGCCGTGCTCGTTGACCACGCCGACGAACGCCACGTCGTTGATCTCGTGGACCGTGCAGTGGGCGGGGCAGCCGCTCAGCGCCGACTTGAACTTGCGCGGCAGGTTGGAGTAGGCGGGGTCGCCGATGTAGCGCTCGTGGATCTCGCGGATCTGCTCGGTGGCGTCGAGCACCTCCTCGTCCTCGATCCCGGCCAGCGGGCAGCCCAGGATCGTGCGCGGGGTGTCGCCGCACGCCTCCGTGGTCGACAGGCCCACCTCCTCCAGCCGCCGCCAGATGTCCGGCACCGACTCGATCTCGATCCAGTGGAGCTGGATGTTCTGCCGGTCGGTCACGTCGGCGGTGCCGCGCCCGTACTCGTTGGACAGGTCGGCGATCACCCGGAGCTGGCGCAGGTCGAGCTGGCCGCCGTCGATGCGGATGCGCAGCATGAAGTAGCGGTCGTCGAGCTCCTCGGGCTCCAGGATCGCGGTCTTGCCGCCGTCGATGCCGGGCTTGCGCTGGGTGTAGATGCCGTACCAGCGCATGCGGCCCCGCAGGTCGGCGGGGTCGATGGAGTCGAAGCCGCGCTTGGAGTAGACGTCGATGATCCGCTGGCGGACGTTCAGCCCGTCGTCGTTCTTCTTCAGCTCTTCGTTCTTGTTCAGCGGCTCCCGGTAACCGAGGGCCCACTGGCCTTCGCCGCGCGGGCGCTTGTGGTGCCGGCTGGCAGGGGTGCTCATTGCGCGTCCTTTGTGTTCATGGGCGCGCGCACGGGCGTCCTCCTGCCTCGTCATCGAGTGCAGGGGAAGATCAAGGGTGCGACGCGCTCAGCGGTGAGAAACGAGTGATTACCGGGCGTCGCAACAGATGGCACTGCGGACACGCAGAAGGTCGACGTGGCGTCGGCCTACGAGCATGGGGTCCGCTGGCATGCTTACGAAGATACTCTGGCCGTCCGAGATGTCCAATACCGGGTCCAGAGTCTGGACTCGATCATCCCTGTCGCGGCCAGCCGAACTCCGACTCGCGCTCCTGTTCCCCGTCGGCCGGCTGATGCTGGCAGTCGCACCACGAGCCGCCACGGCACTCGTCGTGCCGCCTGTCCTTGCAGCTGTCGCAGATCACGACAGCATTATCGCTCTCGGCTAGGCTGGCGGCCGTGGACCTCATGGCCGAGCTGCTCGACGACCTCCGCGCCGAGACCGCCTCGCTCGAAGCCCTCCTGGACCCTCTCGACCCCGGCGACTGGGAGCGGCCCACCCCCGCCGCCGGCTGGGCGATCCGCGACCAGGTGAGCCATCTGGCCTGGTTCGACGACGCCGCCCACACCGCGATCACCGATCCCGCCTCCTTCCGCGCCCAGCTCGCCGACGCCGCCGTCACCCCCGACGAGCTGGCGGAGCAGGCGCGCGGGATGCCCGCCGGCGAGCTGCGCGCCTGGTTCGGCGCCGCGTGGGCCCGGCTCACCGCCGTGCTCGCCACGCTGCCGCCGAAACGGCGCCTGCCCTGGTACGGGGTCGACATGTCGGCCGCGTCGTTCGCCACCGCCCGCCTGATGGAGACCTGGGCGCACGGCCAGGACATCGCCGACGCGCTCGGCCGCACCCGCGAGCCCACCGACCGGCTGCGCCACGTCGCCCGCATCGGGGTCATGGCCCTGCCCTACGCCTTCACCGTACGGGGCCTGCCCGTGCCGGCCGAGCCGGTGCGGGTGGAGCTGACCACACCGGGCGGCGAGCCGTGGACGGCGGGCCCGCACGGCGCCGCCGGCGTGGTGCGCGGGCCGATGCTCGACTTCTGCCTGGCCGTCACCCAGCGTGTCCACCTGTCCGACACCGCCCTGGAGATCACCGGCGAGCCCGCGGCGGCGTGGATGGGGATCGCGCAGGCGTACGCGGGCCCGCCGGGCGAAGGCCGGCCGCCCCGGGGACGCTGAGCGTGCCCCCGAGCCCGTGCCCCCGCAGCCCGTGCCTCGGAGCCCGTGGTGACATGCTGGAAGCATGCGCACCCTCCTGAACGTCATCTGGCTCGTCTTCGCCGGGCTCTGGCTGGCCATCGGTTACGCCCTCGCCGGGATCATCTGCTGCATCCTCATCATCACGATCCCGTTCGGCATCGCGTCGTTCCGCATCGCCGCCTACGCTCTGTGGCCCTTCGGCCGGACCGTGGTGCGCGATCCGCAGGCCGGCGCCCTCTCCCTCGTCGGCAACGTCATCTGGTGCGTCGTGGCCGGGATCTGGCTGGCCGCCGGCCACGTGATCACGTCCATCCCGCTGTTCGTCTCGATCATCGGCATCCCGATGGGCGTCGCCAACATCAAGCTGATCCCGGTCTCGCTCCTGCCGCTGGGGGCGCGCATCGTCGACAACGAGTAGGGCAGGGGAACTGGGACGTAAGCTTGCCGGAGAGTCACTGCGACAGAGCGTTGGGTGCCCATGACGTCCACGGAAGCGCGTAGCGGTTCGAAGCCGAAGAGGTCGCGTGCCTCGACGGCCCGCGCCAGGCTCAGCTGGGTGCGCGACTCGAGGTCGTGGGCCACCGTGCGCGCCGCCACGAACGCCGGGGTCACCTACCGGGTCACCGGCCTGGCGGGTGAGGCGGCGTTCTTCGCCCTGCTGTCGCTGCCGCCGTTCGTGCTCGGCCTGATCGGCGTGCTGTCCAAGCTCGGCGCCTGGATCGGCAAGCAGGCGGTGCGCGACATCGAGGTCTGGGTCATCCAGCAGGCCGGCGTGCTGTTCACCGCCGACACGATCGACACCGTGGTCCGCCCGCTCATCGCCGACGTGCTCAGGGACGACGCCAGCAAGGTGTCGATCATCTCGCTGGGCTTCCTGCTGTCGCTCTGGTCGGGGTCGCGGGCGCTGTACGTGTACGTCGACCTCATCTCCGTCGCCTACGGGCTGGGGGAGGAGCGCGGCATCATCCGCACCCGGCTGATGTCCTTCGGCCTGTACGTGGTCGGCCTGGTCGTCGGCATCGTGGTGATGCCCATCCTGGTCATCGGCCCGACGCTGCTCAAAGGGGTGCTGCCCGCCGAGTACGCCGGCCCGATCGACCTGCTCTACTGGCCCGTGGTGATCGTCGGGTCGGTGCTGTTCCTGAGCGTGCTCTACCACGTCAGCGTCCCCGTGCGCACCCGCTGGTTCCGCGAGCTGCCCGGGGCCATCCTGGCGCTGTTCCTGTGGATCGTCTGCGCCACCGTGCTGCGCGCCGTGCTCGCCGCCTGGTTCTCGCCCGTGTCCGTGTACGGTTCGCTCGCGGCGCCCATCGCCCTGCTGCTCTGGCTCTACATCACCGCCCTGGCCGTGCTCATCGGGGCGATACTCAACGCCGAGGTCGACCGGCTCTGGCCCGGCGACGGCCGCGCGAAATGAGATCACGTCCGCGTGATCAAGCGTTCCGCAACCACGCATCAGGACCTGTCGCCACAATGGCGGTGTGACTCCGCAAGGTCGCCGAATCGGTCCGTACACCCTCATCCGTACGCTCGGCCAGGGCGGCATGGGCACCGTCTACCTCGCCTACGACGCCGGCTTCACCACGGTCGCGCTCAAGGTTCTGCACGCCGAGCTGGCCGGGCGTGAGGACTTCCGGCGGCGCTTCGACCGGGAGGCCGAGGCCGCCCGCCGGGTGGCGCGCTTCTGCACCGCGCCCGTGCTCGACGCGGGGTTCGACGGCGGCACCGCCTATCTCGTCACCGAGTACGTCGACGGCCCGGACCTGTCGTCCGTCATCGACGCCCAGGGCCCGATGACCGGCGCCAACCTGGAGGCGCTGGCCGTCGGCGTGGCCACCGCGCTGGCCGCCATCCACCAGGCCGGTGTCGTCCACCGGGACCTCAAGCCGTCCAACATCCTGCTCAGCGCCGTCGGGCCGCGCGTCATCGACTTCGGGATCGCCCAGCTGGCCGACCCCGACGCCACCCGGTCGGCCACGATCTCCGGCACGCCCGCGTACATGGCCCCGGAGCAGGCCGGCGGCCTGCCCACCACGCCCGCGAGCGACGTGTTCGCCTGGGGAGGCGTCATCGCCTACGCGGGCACCGGCCGCCCGCCGTTCGGCACCGGCGCCGTGCCCGAGGTGCTCTACCGCGTCGTCCACCATGTGCCCACGCTCGACGGCCTGGACGAGCGGCTGCGCCCGCTGGTGGAGCAGGCGCTGCACAAGGACCCGGCCAGGCGTCCGACGGTCCAGGAGCTCCTCGACCGCCTCCTGGGCCGCCCCAGCGCCACGGTGGCCACCGCCACCCAGATGGTGAGCGACTCCTGGAGCCCGCCCCCCGGCGCCCCGCCCGCGCCGCGACCCCGCCGCCTGCTCGCGCCGGTGGCGGCCGCCGCCCTCGCCGCCGCGGTCACGCTGGCGAGCACGCTGGCGATCTGGCGTCCCTGGACCTCCCCGCCGTCCGGCACGACCCGCACGATCACCGCGCCGGCCACGCCTCCCGCGTCGGGCGGGCCGTCGCAGGCCGCCGTCACCCCCGGTCAGACGCCCACCGGCGTCGTCACGCCAGGGGCGGGCGGGGCGGAGCTCTCGTTCACGCACACCAACGCCTGGAACGAGAAGGTCCGCGCCCGCGTCAGAATCGACTCGCTCCGCCGTCAGGGCGCCGACGTCAAGCTCGAATGGACGGTCACCAACGACGCCGGCGCCGAGTCGATCAGTCTGTACCAGTTCCACACCACGCGGTTCCTGGGTGACACCAACGCCTCCTCCATCCAGTTGGTGGCCCGTGACGAGCCGCTGCCGTGGAAGCCGATGGCCCAGGACGGCACATGCGCGTGCACGTCCTGGGGAGCGGGCGACACCATCGCGGCCGGTGAGTCGATGCGCTTCTTCGCCGTCTTCCGCCGCGTGCCGGAGACCGTCAGGACGGTCGACGTGGACCTCCTCCGCGTCGGCGTCCTCAGGAACGTGCTGATCACGGCGAAGTGAGCCCCTCCGCATCCAGTATCGTCGGAGGTGTCGCGACTGGCGCATCAGGTGGGACCGACCACCGGGGAGCGGGAAGGGAGCGGAGGCCGAGCGCCTGGGTCTTCGCAAGGACGTCAATGATGACAGGAGAGTCATGAGTTCTCTCGCTAGCGTCGACCCGGAGATCGCCGAACTGATCAAGGCCGAGGAGCGCCGCCAGGCCGACACCGTCAAGCTCATCGCCTCTGAGAACTACGTCTCCAAGGCCGTGCTCGAAGCCACCGGCACGGTCCTGACCAACAAGTACTCCGAGGGCTACCCCGGCAAGCGCTACTACGAGGGCCAGCAGGTCATCGACCAGGTCGAGACCGTCGCCATCGAGCGCGCCAAGGCGCTGTTCGGCGTCAACCACGCCAATGTCCAGCCCTACTCCGGCTCTCCCGCCAACCTCGCCGTCTACATGGCGTTCCTGCAGCCGGGCGACACCGTGCTGGGAATGGGCCTGCCGTTCGGCGGCCACCTCACCCACGGCTGGTCCGTCTCCGCCACCGGCAAGTGGTTCAACCCGGTCCGCTACGGCGTCCGCAAGGACACCGGCCGCGTCGACCTCGACGAGGTCCGCGAGCTGGCCCTCGAACACCGGCCCAAGCTCATCTTCTGCGGCGGCACCGCCGTCCCGCGCACCGTCGACTTCGAGGGCTTCGCGGCCATCGCCCGCGAGGTCGGGGCCGTCCTGGCCGCCGACATCGCGCACATCGCCGGTCTCGTCGCGGGCGGCGCCCACCCGTCGCCGGTGGGTCACGCCGACGTCATCTCCACCACGACCCACAAGACGCTGCGCGGCCCGCGCGGCGCCATGCTCATGGCGACGTCCGACGAGCACGCCACCGCGCTCAACAAGGCCGTCTTCCCCGGCCTGCAGGGCGGCCCGCACAACCACACCACCGCGGCCATCGCCGTCGCCCTGCGCGAGGCCGCCACCGACGACTTCAAGGCGTACGCGCACCAGGTCGTCGCCAACGCCAAGGCCCTCGCCGAGGAGCTCGCCTCCCGTGGCTTCGACCTCGTCTCCGGCGGCACCGACAACCACCTGATCCTGCTCGACCTCACCCCCAAGGGCATCGGCGGCAAGCCCGCCGCCCAGGCACTCGACCGGGCGGGCCTGGAGACCAACTACAACGCGGTGCCGTTCGACACCCGCAAGCCGTTCGACCCGTCGGGCATCCGCATCGGCACCCCGTCGGTCACCTCGCGCGGCATGAAGGAGGCGGAGATGCGGCAGATCGGGGCGTGGATGGACGAGGTCGTCACCGCCCTGGCCAAGGGCGACGCCGAGGACGTCATCGCCCGGGTCCACCGCGAGATCAGCGACCTCACCGCCCAGTTCCCTCCCCCCGGCCTGTAACCGCCCGCCACCGGCAGGACGCCCGCGCCCGGGCGTCACCGATCTTCTCGGTGGCGCCCGGACCTGTTCAGGCCGGCGCCGCTCGGCGTCCGGTCACCTCCGCCCGCCGAACGTCCAGTCGTGGACCTCGATCCCGGCGTACCGGTCCTCGGTCAGGACGGCGCGCGCCGCGTCCCGGTCCGGCGCCCGGACCAGCGCCGCCGTGCCGAGCCAGGCGGCGCCGTCGTCCGACAGCAGCGGCCCGTACGCGATCAGCTCGTCCCGGCCGGGCGGCGGGACGAGGTCGACGGCCTCCCCTGAGCCGAAGCCGAGCACCAGATACCGGTCGCCGCCTTCCCGGCCGCCGGGAAAGTCCCACATGGTCCGCCCCAGCGCGTTGCGCCAGCGCCGCAGCAGCACGTCCCGATACACCCCGGCCTGGTAGGTGGGCTCGTCGAAGGCGAACGCCCGCGCGGCGGCGGCATCCGGCAGATCGACGATGTGCACGCTGCCGGTGGCCGTCTCACCGCCCCGGTCGAGGGTCGGGCCCCGGGCGATCAGCTGGTCCGCGTACCGGTCCATGTAGGACCAGTGCGCCTCCACCAAGGCGCTGCGGAGCGCCGCCGAACCGGGTCGATCACGGTGATAACAGAAGAATTCCACGGGGCGATTACCTATCACGCCCGGCCAGCGGAATCCGGCCGAAACGGACTCCGCAGAGCGCGGTGAGCGCGGGACGCCCCGCCGCACGGGCTCCCGGGGTGAGGCGGGGCGTGGTCTCTCCCGGGGGCGTGGTCTCTCCCGGGGGCCTGGTCGCTCCCGGGGCCTGGCCGGACGTCCCCGGTGGCGCCGACCGGACGGCGGTCCGCGAGGCAGGACCGCCGCCCGGCCGGAAGATCCGTCCGGACGGCTCCCGACGTCGTGGACGGATCATCACCGTGACAAGGGCTCGGCGCGGCCGGCACGTCCCCTGACATGCCGGTCACTTCCTCGGAGGAGTCCCCTGTTCTGGCAAGCAGTACGGCCCCCGGACCGCCTCGGGTTCAACGATTCACGAAAAAATCTCCCGTACCCCGGAAACGCCTGGTCGAGAAGGCGGACCGGCTCACCACATACCGATGAGCGGATCGCCGCGGCGTGACCGGACCAGGAGCCGGGCGTCAGACGTCGACCGTGAGCAGGTTGCGCCCCGTCGCCGTGACGACCTCGAACCTGTCGATCCGGTCGATCGGCAGCGCGGCCGCCCCGTGCATGTAGAGCGGGTTCGGGTTGGCCGCGGTGCCGTAGCCGTCGGGCGGCACCGCCCAGCCCATCATGATCCGCCGGTCGCCGTCCTTGCCGACGGCCACCAGCTCGCACTCCAGCGGCCCCTCGACGCCCGACAGCTTGAGCGCCGCGTGGGTGCCCCAGCCCTTGGACTCCAGCACCAGCCCGCCCGTCACGCCGTCCCTGCCGGTGCCCGGCACGGGCGTGCCCATCGCGTAGAACTGCTCCGCGGGGCCAAGCCGACTGTGGGCGGCCGGTGGCGCGTTCTGGGCGCCGATCTGCGCGCCGAGCACCAGCCCGCCGGCGATCAGCGCGACGGCGGCCGCGACCCCGAGCAGAAACGTTCCCCTGCGGGAGCGGCGGTCGGCCGCCTGCTTGCGCCGCAGCAGGTCGATGACCTCGGCGGGCTCATCCTCAGGGAGGTCGTCGGTCACCGGCCCGAGCCCGTGCAGCGCCTGGGCGACGCCCGCGAGGTCGGACAGCTCCGCCGCGCAGGAACGGCAGCCGAGGAGGTGGGTCTCGAACGCCAGCCGGTCGTCCTCGTCCAGCAGCCCCAGGGCGTAGGCGCCCACGTCGGTGTGTTCCACGCGCGAGGTCACGCCGTCACCCCCCTCTCCTCCAGCGCCACGCGCAGCGCGCGCACCGCGTAGTAGACCCGGGACTTGACGGTGCCCACGGGGATGCCGAGCGCCTGCGCGGCCTCGTTGACCGAACGATCGCGCAGGATCGTCTCGTTGAGGATCTCCCGGTGCGCGGGCGACAACGCCTTGAGCGCCTCGGACACGACCACCTGGTGCAGCAGCTGCTCCATCTCATCCGGCACGGGCATGTGCTCCAGCGGGCCGTCACCCTGCTCCTGGGGCCGGGCGTCCCTGCGCCGCCGGTCATCGATCACGATACGTCGCGCGACGGTCGCCAGCCAGGGCATCAGCGAGGCCGCTTCCGGATCGAGCTGCTCGGCGCTGCGCCAGGCGCGGATCATGGTCTCCTGTACGACGTCCTCGGCCCACTGCCGGTCACCCGAGGTCAGGCGCATCACGAAGGACAGCAGCGGCCGGTGGTACTGCCGGTAGAGGGCCGACACGACCGTCTCCGGGTCGGGCCGTACGCGCCTCAGCCAGTGTCGTAATCGCGGCTTGGCCATGGAGGGTGCTCCCTCGGCCGAGGGTGGGGGATACGTGCTCAGTCGCATCATTCCCCTTTCTCGAGTCCGTCGGCAGGTGGTACGGCAACGCCGCCCCTGCGGTTCAACCGGGCAGGCCGAAAACCCGTTGCGGGCCCGCGTACGGAGTGCGTAGAGTCGCGGCGAAACGGATCGAGGAGGTGAGGACCATGCGGGTCGTTCTGTTCTGCCTGCGTGCCGTCTCCCTCCGGGCGTTCGCCTGAGACCGCCCGGTTTCCCTTCTCGACCTGCAAAGGTGTGACTCCGTTGTCTTTCGATCTTTCCCTGCTCGGCTGGACCGATTCCCGCGCCGCCGAACTGCCCGACGGCACCGTGCCCGGCCGGGTCTCCCGCGTCGACCGCGGGGCGGCCGAGGTCATCGCCGCCGACGGCCGGCAGCACGTCCACCACGGCGCCCGCGTCCGCAGGGCGGCCGCCGCCGACCCCGTCGCGCTGCCCTGCGTGGGCGACTGGGCCGCGCTCAAGCCGCTGCCCGAGGGCCGCTACGAGCTCGACGAGGTGCTGCCCAGGACCACCGCGTTCGTCCGCGGCGGCGTCAGCCGCGACTCGCGCGGCGGGCTGTCAGGCGACGGCCAGGGCCAGGTGCTCGCGGCCAACGTCGACGTGGTGTTCGTCACCGAGCCGTCCATGCACGCCACCGACCTGGCCGACCTGGGCCGCGTCGAGCGCCTGGTGGCGCTCGCCTGGGAGTCCGGCGGCACGCCGGTGGTGCTGGTCACCAAGTCCGACCTGTTCGGGCACGGCCTCGACGACCTGCTCGCCGACGTGCGGCAGGCCGCGCCGGGGGTGGACGTGCACGCCGTCTCCTCGCTGCGCGGCGAGGGCGTCGACGTCGTCCGCGGCTACCTCGACGGCTCCCGCACCGCCGTCGTGCTCGGTCCTTCCGGAGCCGGCAAGTCCACCCTGGTCAACGCGCTGGCCGGCGGCGAGGTGATGGAGACCCAGCGGGTACGCGCCGCCGACGGGCGCGGCCGGCACACCACCGTGCACCGGGAGCTCATCCCGCTGCCCGGCGGCGGCCTCGTCATCGACACGCCGGGCATCAGGCGGGTCGGGCTCTACGCCATGGACGAGGGCGTCGACCGGGTCTTCGCCGACATCGAGACGCTGGCGCGGGAGTGCCGCTTCCACGACTGCGGCCACGGGAGCGAGCCGGGGTGCGCCGTGCTGGCGGCGCTGGAGAGCGGCGGACTCCCGGAGCGGCGGCTGGAGAGCTGGCGCAAGCTCCAGCGGGAGGCGGCGTGGATGGCCTCCCGCACGGACGCGCGCCTGCGCAAGGAGCTGCAGAGCCGGTGGAAGTCCATCCACAAGGAGATGCGCCGTTCCGGCCGCAACCGCCCGTGAACCGAGGGCCTTCCGGAGAGGGGTCCCTCTCCGGAAGGCCCCCCGCCCGCCGGTCCTGGCGTTCCTGATGGAGACGCGGATGCGAGGGTACGGGGACCTCATGGAGTGCGTGTTCGTCGACCGTGCGGAGGCGGGGATGCGGCTGGCCGAGCGGCTGGCGGGCATCCGCGACCCGGTGGTGCTCGCGCTGCCGCGGGGCGGGGTGGAGGTGGCCGAGCCGATCGTGCGCGGGCTCGGCGGAGTGCTCGACGTGCTCGTCACCCGCAAGATCGGCTACCCGCCGTCGCCGGAGCTCGGCGTCGGGGCGATCGCGGAGGGCGGCGAGCCGGTGTTCGACCTGCGGCTGCTGGACCGGCTGGGGCTGACGCCCGACGCGCTGGCCGAGGATGTGGCCGCCGAACGGCACGAGCTGGCCAGGCGGGTGGCGGCCTACCGCGGCCACCGGCCGCTGCCGGACCTGGCGG
>NZ_JAPNNL010000039.1 GCF_027620315.1 Nonomuraea corallina
CGCGCCCGACGCGCCGGGAGAGGTCGCGCGCTCGCTCCCAGCCACCTTCCACGCCTACCAGTCTTACCCGATCGTCACGCCGACCCCCACTCCCGCTCACGTACCGATCGCGGTCATCCGTCTCTTTGACGGCGTTCCCGTAGATCTTCCGGTGGCCGTGCTTGCCGGAGCCCTCACCGGCCCGGCCGGGACCGGGCCCGGATGCCCGGGTCCCGGCCGGCGGGGCGCTGCGGGCGGTCCGCGTACGGGAACGGGCCGGTAGATCTCGGCCGGGGACGGCCTCCGGCGCGAGGTTTCTCGGCGGGAGTAGGAGGGAAAGCGGGCTTCTCGGCACCGGCAGGGTCGGCCATGGGGGAGAATGAAGTGTGAGCGAACAGCACCTTTCGGCGGAGGCAGGCCGATGAGCCGTGCCAGGACCCGCTCCGCCGCGCCCGACCAGGCCTGCGTCGCCGCCGTCGACCTGGCGCGCGCCGCGGCCGAGGAGCTGGCGCGTCCCGGGGTGCCCGGCGAGCACCTGGGCTACGAGAGCGAGGGCGACCGGGTCGTCACCCACTACTTCGCCTGCCAGGACCGCGCCTATCGCGGCTGGCGGTGGGCCGTCACCGTCACCCGGGCGTCGCGGGCGAAGAAGGTGACGGTCAGCGAGGCCGTCCTGCTGCCGGGCTCCGGCGCGCTGCTCGCCCCCGAGTGGCTGCCGTGGAGCGAGCGCCTGCGCCCCGGCGACCTGGGCGTCGGCGACCTGCTGCCGAGCCCGGAGGACGACGACCGGCTGGTGCCGGGGTTCACCGAGAGCGACGACGAGGTCGAGCAGCAGACGATTTTCGAGTACGGCCTGGGCCGGGCCCGTGTGCTCTCGGCCATCGGCAGGGACCGGACCGCCAGGCGCTGGCATTCCGGCGAGCACGGGCCGCACACACCGATCGCACACGCCGCTCCCGCGCAGTGCTCCACCTGCGGCTTCTACTGGCTGCTCGCGGGTGGGCTCCGGCAGCTGTTCGGGGTCTGCACTAACGAGTACGCGCCCGACGACGGCAAGGTGGTCGCCGCCGACCACGGCTGCGGCGCCCACTCGGAGGCCGCGGTGCTGCCGCCGCCGGTCGAGATGGCCGGGCCCATCCTCGACGACCTGGGCTTCGACCTGATGGAGGAGGAGGCCGGGTCGGTCGGCGCGGACGACTCCGAGGAGCTCGGCCACTCCTGACGCCGGCGGCCCGTCACCGCGGATCCGCGCCCCCGTCCCGCCCGAACGGCGGGGCCGGGCGCGGGTTTCCCACTAATCTACGGTGGCCCCGTACCGTTCGAACCCAGGATCGTGACCGATGACCGACACCTTTGGCACCGACCGGATGCGAGCCGCCGTGCTCGCGGCGTGGACGGCGTCGCCCGCCCGGTTCCGCGAGGACGCCAACGCCGAGGAGGACTTCGCGCTCGGCGGCTACCGCGACCGGCTGATCGTGGAGCTGGCGCAGAACGCCGCCGACGCGGCGCTGCGCGCCGGCGTGCCGGGGGTGCTCAGGCTGACGTTGCGCGGCGCCCTGCTGACGGCCGCCAACACCGGCGCGCCGCTCGACGCGACCGGCGTGGAGAGCCTGGCCACGCTGCGCGTGTCCGGCAAGCGTGACGAGGCGGGCGCGGCGGGCCGGTTCGGCGTCGGGTTCGCGGCCGTCGTGTCGGTCTGCGACGAACCGGCCGTAGGCTCGCGCGGCTCCGCCTCGGTGCGCTGGTCGCGGGCGGAGACGGCGGAGCTGGTCGGCGCGGTGCCGGAGCTCGCGGGCCGGCTGGCCGAGCGGTCCGGGCACGTGCCGCTGCTGCGCCTGCCGTTCGAGGCCGGCCCGCTCGACGTGCCCGACGGGTTCGACACCCTGGTACGGCTGCCGCTGAAGGACGAGGCGTCGGCCCTGGCGGTCCGGCGCATGCTGGAGGAGACGAGCCCGGCGCTGCCGCTGGGCATGCCCGCCCTGTCCACGATCGAGATCGACCTCGACGGCGTGGTCCGCACGGTCACCGCCGACGGCTGGCACGTCGTCACCGAGTCGGGCGCGTTCGCCCCCGAGCAGGTGGCGGAGCTGTTCGCCGACCGGCCCACCGAGGAGCGGGCGCGGCCCTTCTGGTCGGTCCGCTGGGCGGTGCCGCTGACCGGCACCGGTGAGCCGGGGCCGCTGCCCGCCGCGGTGCCGCCGGTCGTGCACGCGCCGACGCCCAGCGACGAGCCGATCGACCTGCCCGCGCTGCTCATCGCCTCGTTCCCGATGGCCACCGACCGCCGCCACGTGGCCAAGGGGCCGCTGACCGACTTCCTGGTCGAGAAGGCCGCCGACGCCTACGTCCGGCTGGTCGAGGAGCTGCCGCGCACGCCCAAGCTGCTCGACCTGGTGCCCTCGTACATGGGCAAGGGGGAGCTGGACGCGCGCGTCCGCCGCGCCGTGCTCCAGCGCCTGCCCGGCACGCCGCTGCTGCCCGCGCTGTCGGCGCCGGCGCCGGCCGTGCGGACGCCCTCGTTCGCCGACGCCGAGGTGTACGAGCCCGACGCCGAGTGGCGGGTCGAGCACCCGCCGCAGGAGCCGGGCGCTGACGGCTGGGTCGTCGCGGGCCGCGAGGCCGCCGTGGTGGCCGGGTCGGCCGCGCTGCTCGACGCCGTCGCGGCGTTCGTCCCCGGGCTGCTGCCCGCGGGCTGGCCCGCCCGCCATCCCGCGATGACGTCGCTGGGCGTGCGCAGGGTCGAGCTGTCCGAGGTCGTCGACCTGCTGTCGGGCGAGGCGGTGGAGGGGCTCGACGCGGGGTGGTGGCACGCGCTGTACGAGGTGCTGCCGGCCGACGATCCCGAGTCGCTCGGCGCGCTGCCGGTGCCGCTGGCCGACGGCCGGCTGGTGCGCGGCCCGCGCGGCACGCTGATCCTGACCGAGGGCGGCGCCGGGCTCGACCTGACGCCTCTCGGGCTGCGCATCGTGCATCCGGAGGCCGCCCATCCCGCGCTGCTGCGGCTGGGCGCCGCCGAGGCCACCCCGCGCACCATCCTGGACGACCCGATCACCAAGGCCGCCGTCGCCCAGTCGCTCGACAGCCCCGACCCCGGGCCGGTGGCGCACGCCGTGCTGTCCCTGGTCCGGGCGGCGGGGCTGGCGCCGGGGGAGGCGCCGTGGCTGGCCGAGCTGGCGCTGCCGGGCGCCGACGGCGAGCTCTACCCGGCGGGCGAGCTGATGCTGGCAGACGGGGCGCTGGCCGGGCTGCTGGAGCCCGACACCCATCTCGGCGTGGCCGCCCGCGACCTGGAGGAGACGTACGGGCCGCGGGTGCTGGAGGCGGCGGGCGTGCTCGACGGGTTCGCCGTGGTGCACGACTCCGACGTGCTGCTCGACCGTGACGAGTGCGACCACGACCTCGACGGCGAGGAGGAGTGGCTCGACCACGTGCTCGACCTGCTGCCGGAGCTGGACGTGCCGCCGGTGGCGCCGGACTTCGTCGCGGTGCGCGACCTGGAGCTGGTCGCCGACTGGCCGGCGGCGCTGCGGCTGCTGACTCGTCCGCCGCTGCGGGCCGCCCTCCATCCGCTGCGGATCGAGGGTGTCGAGGTGCCCTCCTACACCGCCTGGTGGCTGGCCGGCCATCCGGTGCTCGACGGGCGCAGGCCGCGCGAGCTGCGGCTGCCCGGCGCCGACCCGCTGCTGCAGGGCCTGTACGCGGACGCGTCCGGCGGGCTGGACGAGGGGGCGCTGGCCATGCTCGGCGTGCGCAGCACGCTCGCCGAGCTGCTCGACTCCCACGGCGGTCCCGAGGAGCTGCTCGACCTCATGGCCGATGAGTCGATCGAGGTCGACCGGGCCCAGCTGCGCTCGCTCTGGATGGCGCTGGCGGCGGTCGAGCCGGACCGGGTGGCCCCGCCCGGCCGGGTGCGGGCCGTGCTCGGCGGCGACATCGTGGTGGCCGACGCCGAGGACGTCGTCGTGGTGGAGGCGCCCGACCTGCTGCAGCTGGTCACCGACAGGCCGCTGGTGCTGGCCCCGTACGACCTGGCCGAGTCCCTGTCGGAGCTGCTCGACCTGCCGCTGGCCGGGGAGGTGGCCTCCGGCGAGGTGACGTCGTCCGGCGAGACCCGCCAGGTGCCGCCCCAGGTGCGCTCCCTGCTCCCGACGGCCCCGGAGACCTACGTCGAGCACGAGAAGCTGCTGGTGGACGGCGTGGGATGCGCGTGGCGCTTCTACGAGGGAGCCGTCCACTGCGCCGGCCTCGACGGCCTGGCCCGCGGGCTGGCCTGGGCCACCGGCCAGTGGAACGACCGGCTGGCGGTCGCCGCCATGTTGCGCGACCCGTCCGCGGTGCCCCTCCTGCTGGCGGAGGCCGACCTGTCGTGAGTCCCCGTCCCGCTCTCCCCGGGTCACGGAGGGCGGGACACCACGGTCAGTCGCCGCGGCGCTGGACGATCCACAGGCCGAGGAAGCCGAAGCCCACGCCGGTGAGGCAGGTCCAGATCCACCAGGAGTGCTCGGGGGCGGGGCGGAAGATCAGCAAGGCCACCAGTGCGATCGCCCACAGGGCGGTGCCCACGGCGACCGTGGCGGTGTCGTTGGTCTTGATCGGTTCGGGGTCCGGGCGCCACTGCTGCGTCACACCATTCAGCCTAGCTTCAATCGCATCTCGAAACGGTTACCAGCACTTTTGGCATAACGTCCGCACTGTCACAGTTTCGCCGTGAGTGACTCCCGTACCGCTATAGACCGTTTCTTCTCCATCTCCGAACGCGGCTCCACCGTCTCCCGCGAGGTGCGTGGTGGCCTGGCCACGTTCTTCACCATGGCGTACATCGTGGTGCTGAACCCGATCATCATCGCCAACGGCAAGGACATCCAGGGCGAGGTGATCGGCGACGGCACCACGCCCAACGTGGCGCTGGTGGCCGCGGGCACCGCCTTCGTCGCCGGTGTCCTGACCATCTTGATGGGGGTGGTGGCCCGGGTGCCGTTCGCGCTGGCCGCCGGCCTCGGCCTGAACGCCTTCGTGACCTTCACCATCGCGCCGCTGATGACCTGGGAAGAGGCCATGGGCCTGATCTTCCTGGAAGGCATCGTGATCGGCATCCTGGTGCTGACCGGCCTTCGGGTCGCGGTGTTCCGGGCCATCCCCTCCCAGCTCAAGACGGCGATCAGCGTGGGCATCGGCCTGTTCATCGCGCTGATCGGCTTCGTGGACGCGGGCTTCGTGCGCCGGGTCGCCGCGGGGCCGCCGCTGGAGATGGGCATCGCGGGCAACCTCTCCTCCTGGCCGATCTTCGTCTTCGTCGTGGGCGTGCTCGCGACCGCGGCCATGGTCGCGCGCAAGGTCAAGGGCGCCATCCTCATCGGCATCATCGGCACCACCCTCCTGGCGATCCTCGTCGAGGCGGTCACCGGCTCGGGCGCCTCCTCCCAGGACAACCCGGGCGGCTGGCAGCTCAACGTGCCCGCCTGGCCCAGCGAGGTCTTCGGGTTCAACAACCCGCTCGTGCTGTTCGCCGAGTTCGACCCGTTCGGCGCCTTCAGCTCCGCCGGCCTGCTGCTCGCGGTGCTGTTCGTGTTCACGCTGCTCATCACCGACTTCTTCGACACCATGGGCACGATCGTGGGCGTCGGCCGCCAGGCGGACCTGGTGGCGGAGGACGGCACGCTGCCGCGTACCCGTGAGATCCTGCTCGTCGACTCGCTCGGCGCCGTCGCCGGCGGCGCCGGCTCGGTCTCGTCCAACACCACCTACGTCGAGTCGGCCGCCGGCGTCGGCGAGGGCGCGCGGACCGGCCTGGCGAGCGTGGTGACCGGCCTGCTGTTCCTGGTGGCGATCTTCTTCGCGCCGCTCGTCCAGATCGTGCCGTACGAGGCGGCGGCGCCCGCCCTGGTGGTGGTCGGCTTCCTGATGATGACCGCGATCCGCGACATCGACTGGACCGACTACGAGATCGCCATCCCGGCGTTCCTCACCATCGTGCTCATGCCGTTCACGTACTCGATCTCCAACGGCATCGGCGCCGGCTTCGTCACGTACGTGCTCATCAAGGTCGTCCGCGGCAAGGCGCGGGAGGTCCACCCGCTGATGTGGGCGGTCGCCGCGCTGTTCGTGCTGTACTTCGCGCTCGGCCCGATCAAGGTCATGCTGGGGCTCTGACAACCGGTACGGGCCGCCGTCCGCGAGAACGGCGGCCCGCTGGGTATCGACCAGTGAGACGCACCCGGCCCGGAAATATCCCGCCGTCGGGTATAGTTAGCAAAGGTAATGACTCATGCTAACAAGACTTCAGCTCAAGATGGATCTGCGCAGCGACGCCGGTCTCGCTTCGGCGTTGCGCGTTTCGCTGGCCCGGCTCAACAGGCGGCTGCGCCGGCAGGCGGCGGCACACCCGCTGACCCCCACCCAGTTCGCGACCCTGGCCGCCGTCGAGCGGCACGACGCAATATCACCGAGCGAGCTGGCCGAGCTCGAAAAGGTGCAACCGCCCTCGATGACCCGCGTGATCGCCGCGCTCGAGGAGCGCGGCCTGCTCTCGCGCAGCCCGCACCCGAGCGACCGGCGCCAGGTGACCGTGACCGTGACCGAGACCGCCAGGGAGCTGCTGAAGGAGGAGCGGGCACGCAAGGAAGCCTGGCTGACCCGGCAGCTGAAGGAGCTGTCGCCCGAGGAACGGGCGATTCTCCGTCAGGCGGCGCCGATTCTGGAGAAGCTCAGCAGGATCTAGAGCCAGAAGAACCCAGGACCGGGATGTTCCGGTCGCTCAAGATCCGCAACTACCGCATGTTCGCCATCGGCGGCGCGGTCTCCAACGTCGGCACCTGGCTGCAACGCACCGCCCAGGACTGGCTGATCCTCGACCTGACCCACGGCAGCGCGGCCGCCCTCGGCACCGCGACCGCCCTGCAGTTTCTGCCCATGCTGCTGTTCGGCATGTTCGGCGGCGTGCTCGCCGACCGCTACCCCAAGCGGCCCCTGCTGATCACCGCGCAGACCATGATGGCCGTGCTCGCCGTCGCGATCGGCTTGCTCACCGTGACCGGCGCCGCCCAGGAATGGCACGTCTACGTCATGGCCTTCACCCTCGGCATGATCTCCTGCGTCGAGGTGCCGACCCGGCAGGCGTTCGTGGTCGAGATGGTCGGCAGGGACGACCTGCCCAACGCCATCGCGCTCAACAGCTCCAGCTTCAACCTGGCCCGCGTCGTCGGCCCGGCCGTCGCCGGCATGCTCATCTACCTGCTCGGCGGCACCGGCCCGCTCTTCCTGATCAACGCGCTCACCTTCGCCGCGGTGATCTCCAGCCTGGTGTTCATGCGCACCTCCGAGCTGCACCCGTCGGACCCCGTGCCCCGGGCCAAGGGTCAGCTCCGCGAAGGGCTGGCGTACGTGATGCGGCACGAGAAGCTGCTGATGCCGATCCTGCTGATCGCCTTCGTGTCGATGTTCTCGCAGGCGTTCTCGATGTCGATCGCGCTGATGGCCCGCGAGGAGTTCCAGGCGGGGGCGAGCTCGTTCGGGCTGGCCTCCAGCATGTTCGCCGTCGGCGCGCTCGCCGGGGCGCTGCTGGCCGCCCGCCGGTCCACGATCTCGCGCAGGGTGCTGTTCACCGGCGCGATCGCGTTCGGCGTGTTCCAGGTCGCGGCCGGGCTCGCCCCGTCCTACCTGGCCTACCTGGCGCTGCTGGTGCCCGCGGGCATCGCGCTGATCACGGTCAACACCGCGGCGAACGCCGCCGTCCAGCTCGCCACCTCGCCCGAGATGCGCGGCCGGGTCATGGGCATCTACATGCTGGTCTTCGTCGGCGGCTCGCCCATCGGGGCGACCCTCGTCGGCTGGCTGTCCGAGATCGGCGGGCCCAGGGCCGGCGCCGTCTTCGCCGGGCTGTTCGTGCTGGCGGGCACCGCGATGGCCGTCCTGGTCACCAGGATCATCACCGGGCGGGTCGCGCGGCGCCGGGCCGTGCCGGCCACCGCCTGAGGCGCGACACACTGGAGTCATGAGGCTCTTCACGGCCCTGGTGCCGCCCGACGACGTGCTCGACGAACTCGAGCGCGCGATCGCCCCGCACGTCGGGCAGGCGCCGGGGCTGCGCTGGCCGGAACGCGCCACCTGGCACGTGACGCTCGCCTTCTTCGGCGAGGTGCCCGAACGGGCGCTGCCCGACCTGCGCGCCCGCCTGTCCCGCGCCGCCACCCGCCACCCCGTGCCGACCCTGGCCTTCACCGGCTTCGGCGCGTTCTCGTCCGTACGGCGCGCCCGGGTGTTCTGGGCCGGCCTGTCGGGCGACTCGATCGTCCGGCTGGCCGACTCCGTCAGGGCGGCCGGCCGCCGGGCCGGCGCCGGACACACCGACGAGAAACGCTTCCACGCCCACCTGACGCTCGCCAGGGCCAGGACCGAGACCGACCTCCGCCCGCTCGTCGAGTCGCTGGCCGGGTTCACCGGCTCGGCCTGGCGGGCGGAGACGATCCGGCTGGTCGAGAGCCGGACCGGGCCGCGGGTGAGGTACGCCACGCTGGACGAGTGGGCGCTCGCACCCGCCGAGCCCGGCTAGGCTCCAGGCGTGGACCGTCCTCGTTCCTGGCTGCTGCCCCTGGTGCTCGGCCTCCTCATGCTCATCGTCATCATCGGCGCGCTGGTGACCTGACGCGCCGCTACCAGGCGTAGTCCTCCGGCGCGGTGCGGTGGCCCGGGAAGATCTCGTCCAGCTTGGCCAGCGCCTCGCCGTCCAGCTCGATCTCCAGGGTGCGCATGGTGCCGTCGAGCTGCTCCAGCGTGCGCGGGCCGATGATCGGCGCGGTCACCGCCGGCTGCTTCAGCAGCCAGGCCAGCCCCACGTGCGCCGGGTCCTCGCCCAGGTCGTCGCAGAACTTCTCGTACCGCTCGATCTTGTCGCGGTGCTTGTCCAGCTCCTTGAGCATGCGGTCGGCGGCCGAGCGGCCCTTGTCCATCTTGCGCAGCACGCCGCCGAGCAGGCCGCCGGCCAGCGGACTCCACGGGATCACGCCGAGGCCGTAGTCCTGGCAGGCGGGCAGCACCTCCAGCTCCACCGCCCTGGTCAGCAGGTTGTAGTGGCTCTGCTCGCTCACCAGGCCGAAGAAGCCGCGCCGGGCCGCCGACTCCTGCGCCTTGGCGATGTGCCAGCCGGCGAAGTTCGACGATCCGACGTACAGGATCTTGCCCTGCTGGCGCAGCACCTCCATGGCCTCCCAGAACTCGTCGAACGGCGTGTGCCGGTCGACGTGGTGAGCCTGGTAGATGTCGAGGTAGTCGGTTTGCATGCGCTTGAGCGAGGCGTCGCAGGCGCGGCGGATGTTGAGCGCCGACAGCCTTCTCTCGTTGGGCCAGTCGCCCATGTCGCCGTAGAGCTTGGTCGCGATCACCGTCCTCTCGCGGCGGCCGCCTCCCTGCGCGAACCACCGGCCGAGGATGTTCTCGGTGACGCCCTCGCCCTTCTTCCAGCCGTAGACGTTGGCCGTGTCGAAGAAGTTGAGGCCCAGTTCGTGGGCCCGGTCCATGATGGCGAACGAGTCTTCTTCGGAGGTGTGCGGTCCGAAGTTCATGGTGCCGAGACAGAGAGGGCTGACTTCGAGTCCGCTGCGTCCGAGATGCACGTAGTCCATGCTTTCCACCCTAGGTACCTGGAGTGTGCTCCAGGCCATAGGGTCGGCGCCGTGTTCTCGGGGCTAGTGCGCGCATGCTGCCCACCACGATGGCCGACGCCGCGCTTCAACGACGTGTACGACTCTGCCTTAGGTCAACCCTTTGAGTGAACCGTTGCAGCAACGGCAACCTCAAAGGGGCCCTCAAAGGTGCGCTCGCCAGCATCAGGGTCACGACTATAGGGCCTGGTCATAGGCGTGAAAGCCTCTATTGCCAGTAGCGGCGCTGACACCTTCAACGGTCACAAAACCTCATGGCATCGAGTATTGGAGTCCTGGCATTGAGGAGTCTTTGGGGGTACCGTTGCAGCAACGGCAACCTCAAAGGAGCCTCAAAGGTGACGTCGTCTCTGCCGGTCCTGAGGAAGATCTTGGCAGGCACGGCCGCCGCCAAGTGTGAAACCGAGACCCTCGACTTCAAGCAGGCCAAGCCCACCCTCAAAGAGGCATTCCAGGACCTCGCCGAGGCGTGTGTGTGCTTCGCCAATGCCAGTGGTGGCACAGTCATCGTGGGGGTGGCGGACAACAAGTCGGGCGAAGACGCGTTCGTCGGTTGCGACCTGGACGCGTCGCTCCTTCGAAGCAAGATCCACCAGCTCACCATGCCGTCCCTGCTCGTGGATGTGCGAGAGATGGAGTTCGTCGGCAAGCGCCTCCTGGAGATCGGTGTTCCGGAAGGGCTTGAGGTGTACGCGACGGCCAAGGGCTATACCTACCAGCGCATCAACACGGACTGTCTTCCGATGCGCCCTCTCGATGTGACCCGGCTGTCGGAAGAGCGTCGGGGATTCGACTGGTCCGCCACCGCGAGCGGCCGGCCCCTGGACGACGTGGATCCCCTGGCTCTCAGGTACTGCAGGAGGCTTCTCGCCGGTTCGGCGGATCCGAGTCGTCAGCGATACGCACAATTCGGCGACCGGGATCTGCTGAACGCCCTGCACGCGATCGCGGACGACGGAACTCTGTCGCGTAGCGGCGAACTGATGCTCTGCCAGAACCCTTCGAGCTTGGGGATGTACGCGGCGGTATATCAACATAAGCGGACCCAGTCCGGTGAGGCCGATGCGGTGCTGCGCGTCGGTGCTCCGCTGGTGCTGGCCTTCGACGAGATTCTCCAGGCCATGAGGGCTCGGCAAGGCATCACTCCCGTGACCCTTGCCGACGGCCGGCAACTACAGATCGAAGACTATCCGTCGGCTGCGATACGGGAAGCACTGGTCAACGCCTTCATCCACGGTGATTGGCGGATGAAGGGCGTGGTGCAGGTCGAGCATTCTCCGCAATACCTGCGCATCGAATCCCCGGGCCCTCTGGTCTCAGGTGTCACCACGAGTAACATCCTGACGAGAGGGTCGAGGGCTCGATTCCCGGCGTTGGCGTCCGGCTTCCGACTGCTCGGGCTGGCGGAGGAGGTCGGTCAGGGGGTCGATCGCATGTACCGGGAAATGATCAAGTCCGGACGGGACGTGCCTGTCATCACTGAAGGCCCCGAGCATGTGGCTGTGTTGTTTCGAGGAGAGCCGCCCAATACACGCATAGCCAAGTTCGTCGCCTCCCTTCCCCAGGAAGAGCAGGACGACACCGATGCGATGATCATCATCCGCATGCTGTGCGGGAAGCGCGCAGTGCGCTCTCTCGAGGTCGCACCTGTCATCCAACGATCACCGGACGAGGCGCAGGCGGCACTCCATCGACTGGCCGCGGAGCCCGTGGGCGTGTTGGAGCCCACCCGTGCGACCATGCGACATCGCTACCCCACCTATCGGCTCCGGGCGAACGTGATCGCTCGACTGGGAAGCGCCGTCGCCTATCACAGCCGCGCGACGGATGACATCGACAGGAAGATCATCGATCATGTGCGGGACTATGGCGAGGTCAACAACCGGACCATCCAGCGCCTGTTCGACGTGGACGTCTACCAGGCTCGGGACATCATCCGGGACCTCGTCGGGAGAGAGCTGCTGACCCGGACGTCCGAGCAGAAGCGTGGCACGGCTGTCCGCTACGGGCCCGGACCCGAGTTTCCCAGGGCCGGGTCAAGGCGTGGTCGTCGATCGGCGACCGACTGAGGCGGCGCGGGTGACGGCGTCGGCGAAGTGGGTGTAGCGGTCTCGTTCGTCCTCGACGGGCTGCAGCACGTACTCCCGGCCCACCGCGCTGATGGACTCGCGCAGCGCTTTCGAAGCCTTGCGGGCGCGGCGGCGGCCGCCCAGCCAGGCGGCCACCCTGGACAGCAGGGCGATGAGCACCCCGGCGAAGGCGCCGCCGAGCAGCAGCACGGTCGGCCAGGGGACCTCGCCGGCGGTCGGCAGGGGCGGTTCGGGCAACTGGAGGTAGTCCAGCGCGAACAGTCCGCCGAGCCAGAGCACCCCGGCCAGCAGGGTGCCGAACACGAGCCACTGCAGCATGTTCACCGCCCGCCACCAGCGAGGACGGCGGGTCGCGCCCAGCGAGGTCCGGCCGACGGCCTTGTCCACGGCGTCGGCCAGCTCAGCCGAGCGCGAGCGCGCCGCCTGCCGCACCGCCGCCGCCCACGCGCCCGGCAGCCCGGCCGCGGCGGACTCGCCGACGTCCCTGATCGCGGTGTCGACCTGCGCCCGTTGGATGGCGGACGGCTCGGGCACGGAGGTGTGGCCGATGAGCTCCCGGTCGGGAGACCTGCCGGGGGCGGCCACCCCGATCCGCAGCCGGCGCAGCGGGTCGGGCCGGAACCGCCGCACCCAGCGGGTGACGGGCCAGCCGGTGGCGACCACGGCCCGGTGCCGGTGCCCCTTGGCCACGGCCTCCACCACGACGGGCACCCCGGCGGCCCGCGACAGCGCGGTCACCAGCGGCCCTTCCAGCCCCGCCGTCTCGCCGGAGACCTCCGGCAGCGACACCTGCCCGGGGCCCGGCTCGTCGTGGTGGAGCAGCGCGGGTGCGCGGGCGGGTTCGGCCGTGAGGGCGAGCGTCTTCGCGGGCGGCCCGCCGGGGGAGGGGCCGCCGTTCGAGGTGGTGCGGGGAAGGGCCGCCGAGACGGCGGCCAACTGGGTGGCGGCGGCGGTGACGTCGGCGGCCAGGCGGGCCGACCAGGACGCGCGGTCGGTCACCCGGCCGGCCAGCAGGGCGCGCAGGTCCGCCAGGCCGGCGCCGGTCCTGGCCGACACGCCGAGGATCGGCACGCCGGTGAGGCCGTCGGCGTCGAGGAGGCGGCGCAGGTCCTTCAGGCAGCGGTTCACCGCGTCGGGCGGGAGGCGGTCGATCTGGTTCAGGACCACCACCATGACGTCGCGGTGTCCCGCCAGCGGGCGCAGGTAGCGTTCGTGGACGGCGGCGTCGGCGTACTTCTGCGGATCCAGCACCCACACCAGCAGGTCGACCAGCTCCACCAGCCGGTCCACCTCCAGCCGGTGGGACAGCCGGATCGAGTCGTGGTCGGGCAGGTCGAGCAGGACCAGGCCGTTCAGGTCGTCGCCGGTGGAGGCGGAGTGGCGGTACGGGACGTCGATCCAGTCGAGCAACGGCCCGGCGCCCTCGCCGTCCCACAGCGCCGCCTGGGCGGCCGACGTGGTGGGCCGGGTGACGCCGACGGACGCCAGGTCCTCCCCGGCCAGGGCGTTGAACAGCGACGACTTGCCGCTGCCGGTCGCCCCGGCGAGGGCGGCCACGGTGTGCTCGACGGACAGGCGGCGCCGGGTCCCGGCCCGCTCGGCCACCGTCCGCGCGCCCGCCACGGCCTCGTCGGGCAGCCGGCCCTCGGCCAGCTCGGCCGCCTCCAGCAGCGCGGTCAGCCTGGAGTCCAGCGAGGGGCGCTCCTTGCGGCGCAGCAGCTTCACCGCCCGTCCCCTCCCTCGGGCACCCGCCGGCCGGGCGGCGACTCACCCGCCCGGGAGTCCGGTGCGGGCCCGATGTTCGGGTCGGTCGGCGCTTGCGGGGAGATGCCCGGCGCGGGCCCGATGCCCGGGTCGGTCGGGGCTTGCGGGGACACGCCCGGGTCGGTCGGCGCCTCGGCGGACGTGCCCAGGGCGGGGAGGACGGCGGTGCGGTTCGGTGGGAGCTCGGTCTGGTGGTCGCGGATCGTGCGGGCCGCGTCCAGCAGGGCGGCGGCCGTGCCGCGCGGCGGCTCCAGCGGCTCCAGGACCGACAGGAAGCGGGCCGCCTCCTCGTCCATCAGCACCCGCACCCGCTCCCGCAGGTCCTCCCGGGCGCGGGCGGTGAGGGTGCGCACGGCCTGGTCGCCGAAGATGGCCTCCAGCAGCTTCTGTGACAGCACGGTGGTGCCGCCCGCGATCCCCACCTCGATCCCGGTCAGCCCGCCCGTCGAGGCGAACACGGCCAGCATGAGCAGCAGCCCCGCCCCGTTCACCCCGAACGACGCCATCCGCGCCGTGGTCCGCCTCTCCGCGCCTTCCTGCCGTACGAGGTCGAGCACGTACTCCTGCCAGCCGCGCACCGCGGCCTCGGCCCGCTTGCCCAGGTCGGGCGAGGCGCGGCCGAGCCGGGCCGACTCCATCGCGCCGAGCCGGTCGAGCAGCCCGCCGCCGCCGGGCGCGGCGGGCCAGCCGTCGAGCGCCCGTTCGGCGGCGGCGTCGGCGGAGCCTCTGATGAGCGCCTCGACCCCGCTCTCCAGCGCGTCCCTGAGCCGGGCCTCCGGCATCTGGCCGGTGAAGAAGCCGACGATCCGGTCACGCAGCCACCCGACGCGGCTCTCCAGCGAACGCATGAAGTCGCCGGTGCCGATGAAGTCCTGCCAGCGGGCCAGCACCTCGCCGCGCAGCAGCGACCCGTCGCGCATGCCCTCGTCGAAGTCGGCCATCCCGCCCGCGTAGGCGCCGGACACCACGTCGCGCAGCGCGCCGAATCCCGCCTCCTGCCGTTCGACCGCTCCGGCCAGGGCGGGCACGCGGGTGGCGAGGCTGTCGAGGGCGCCCGACAGCGTCTGCCGGACGACGCGGGAGCGTTCGGCGGCGTCGGCGGCGAGCCCGGAGAGCCAGGCGGTGATGGGAGCGACAGCCTCGGCGGGCAGGCGGGCCTTCTCGGAGGGCAGCGGCGCCTCGGGCACGGTGAACAGGCGGGTGCCCGCCAGCCCGTTCTCCTCCAGCAGGCGCTCCAGGTCGCGCGTGACCGGCCCGGCGGCCTCCTCCGGCACCCGGTCGAGCACGACGGCGAGGGCGGTGCTGCGCTCGCGGGCGGTGCGCAGGAAGCTCCACGGCACCTCGTCGGCGTACCGGGCGGCGGTGGTGACGAAGAGCCACAGGTCGGCGGCGGCCAGCAGCTGGGCGGCCAGCTCACGGTTGGCGGTCACCACGGAGTCGATGTCGGGCGCGTCGAGCAGCGCCAGCCCGGCGCCGAGCGCGCCGGAGGCGACGACCCGCAGCGCGCCAGGGCCGGAGCCGGTGGCGCGCGACAGGCCGGGCAGCACGTTCTGGCCCAGGTACCAGTCGCGGTCGGCCGGGTTGGCGACCAGCGTCGGCACCAGCGTGGTCGGCCGCAGCACGCCCGGCTCGGCGACGTCCTCCCCGACCAGCGAGTTGACCAGCGTGGACTTGCCCGCGCCGGTGGAGCCGCCGACGACGGCGAGCAGCGGGGCGTCGATGGCGCGCAGCCGGGGCAGCAGGTAGTCGTCGAGCTGCCCCGTCAGCTCCTTGAGGGCGCGCCGGTCGTCGGCCGCCTCGCCGATCGCCAGGGGGAACAGCTCCCGATCCAGCGAGGCGCGCAGTCGCTGGAGCGCGCTCAACAGGTCCATACCGTCAAGCTAGCCTGAGGGCGGCTCCCTTAACACGTATCCGACGCTGCGAAGCGTGTGGATGAGCCGGGGTTCCACGTCGTCGACCTTGCGCCGCAGGTACGACACGTACGACTCGACCACCCCGGCGTCGCCGCCGAAGTCGTAGTTCCACACGTGGTCGAGGATCTGGGCCTTCGACAGCACCCGCCCGGCGTTGGCCATGAAGTAGTGCAGCAGCTTGAACTCGGTCGGCGACAGCCGGACCGGCCGGCCCGCCCGCCACACCTCGCGCGCCTCCTCGTCCAGCTCCAGGTCGGCCACCTTGAGCCGGCTCGTGGGCGCGCCCTCGCCGCGGGTGCGGCGCAGCACGGCGCGGATGCGCGCCTGCACCTCCTCCAGGCTGAACGGCTTGGTCACGTAGTCGTCGCCCACCCGCAGCCCGGCGATCTTGTCTTCGGTGGCGTCGCGGGCGGTCAGGAACAGCACCGGCGCGTCGATGCGCTGGGCCACCTCGAACCCGTCGAGGTCCGGCAGCATGACGTCGAGCACCACCAGGTCGGGGCCGGCCCGCTTGGCGACCTCGACGGCCTCGTTGCCGTCGGCGGCGGTGACCACCTCGAACCCGGAGAAACGCAGGCTCGCCGAGAGCAGGTCCCTGATGCTGGGCTCGTCGTCCACCACCATGATCAGTGCCTCGGGTTTGCTCACCTTTCCAGGGTGGCCGAACGACCTGAGGAAATCCTGAAGGCTCAATCCAAGGCCAGTGGGAGTTCCACCCGGAACGTGGCGCCCTCGCCGGGCGCGCTCCTGGCCACGACCGTGCCGCCGTGCGCCTGCACCAGCGCCTGCACGATGGCCAGGCCGAGCCCGCTGCCCCGGTCCTCGCCCGAGCGGCGCCTGGACCTGGCCGAGTCGGCCCGATAGAAGCGTTCGAAGACCCGGTCCACCTGCTCGGGGCTGAGTCCCGGCCCCTTGTCGGCCACCTCCAGGAAGACCGTGCCGTCACCGGCGCCGACCCGCACGGTGATCGGCGTGCCCTCCTCGGTGTGGATGAGCGCGTTGGAGGTCAGGTTGCCGACGACCTGGCGCAGCCGTACCTCGTCGCCCGAGACGATGAGCGCGGCGCCGCCGACGACGTCCAGGTCGATCTGGCGGCCGGGGGCCAGGATGCGCGCCTCCTGCACCGCGTCGGCGGCCAGCGCGAGCATGTCGACCGGGCGCATCTTGAGCGGGCGGTGCTGGTCCATCTGGGCGAGCAGCAGCAGGTCGTCCACCAGCAGGCCCATCCGGGCGGCCGCGTTCTCCACGCGCTGCATCAGCTCGGCCGGGTCGGCGCCCGGGTTCTGGCGGCCGTACTCGGCGAAGCCGCGGATCGAGGTGAGCGGGGTGCGCAACTCGTGGGAGGCGTCGGTGACGAACTGCCGCATCCGGTCCTCGGAGCGCCTGGCGGCCTCCTCGGACGCGGAGCGGGCCGCGAACGCGCTCTCGATCTGTGCCAGCATGCCGTTGAGCGCGGCGGCCAGCCGCCCGACCTCGGTACGCGGGTCGCCGTCGGGCACCCGGCGGCCCAGCTCGCCCGCGGCGATGGTGCCGGCGGTGCGCTCGATCTCGGCCAGCGGCAGCATGCTGCGCCGCACGATGGCGACGCCCACCACCGCCAGGATGAGGACGATGCCGCCGCCGCCCAGCAGTTCGATGAGGATGAGCCGCCGGGTGATCTCGTTGACCTCGGTCAGGTCCGTGGCGACCACGAACGTGCCGTGCGGGGTGGTGGTCTCCTGGACCCGCCACTCGCCGTTCCCGCTCACGGCGGGCGCGGTGTAGACGCCGGGCCCCGGCGAGTCCTCCAGCCGCGGCCGGGGCTTCTGGTCGATGTCGCGGTCCCACTGGGTGGTGGTGAGCCCACCGGACGGGGTCCTCAGCAGCACGATCGTGTCGGACTCGAGGAGCAGCGGCTTCTCGGTGACCGACTCCCGGCCGCGCTCGCGCCGCTCGGCGTCGTTGACGAGCCGTTTGTGCACCCGTACGGAGACCAAACTGACCTGGCTGTCGACGCGGTCCAGCAGGTAGCCGTGCAGCACCGAGACGCTGACCACCCCGATGAACGACATGCCGACGCCGAGCAGCGCGAGCATCGCGGCTATGAGCTTGACCCGGAGCGGCAGCCGGTCCAGCCTGGCCATCATCCGCCCGGCGGCATGCGCAGGACGTAGCCGACGCCGCGCAGGGTGTGGATGAGCCGCGGGCTGCGGTTGTCGATCTTGCGGCGGAGCACCGACACGTACGACTCGACGATGCCGACCTCGCCCCGGAAGTCGTAGTCCCACACGTGGTCGAGGATCTGCGGCTTGGACAGCACCCGGCCGGCGTTCGTCATGAAGTAGCGCAGCAGCTTGAACTCGGTCGGCGACAGCGCGACGGCGTGGCCGCCGCGCCACACCTCGTGGCTCTCCTCGTCCAGCTCGATGTCCGCGAACGTCAGCCTGGGCGGGGGCGGCTGCGCGTCCCCGGAGGTACGGCGGAGCACCGCGTGGATCCTGGCCACGACCTCCTCCAGGCTGAAGGGCTTGGTCACGTAGTCGTCGCCGCCGATGGTCAGCCCGCGGATCTTGTCCTCGGTCTCGTCCTTGGCCGTCAGGAACACCACGGGTGTGGGCAGGCCGCCGCTGCGCATCCGCCGGACGATCTCGAAGCCGTCCAGGTCGGGCAGCATGACGTCGAGCACCACGAGGTCGGGGCGTTGCCGCTGGACCGCGGCGACCGCGTCGGCTCCGCTCTTGGCGGTGGACACCTCGAAGCCCGCGAACCTCAAGCTCGCGGCGAGCAGTTCGAGGATGTTCGGGTCGTCTTCGACGATCAGCAGGCGTGCGTCCATCACCTTCAAGGATGCACTCATCGGGAGGGTGCTGGAACAATTCCGGCAATGTGCTTGGCGATGGCGAGGCTGGAGGTGGCCGCGGGGGAGGGCGCGTTCCGTACCAGGACGACGTCGCCGTGCACGTCCACCGCGAAGTCGTCCACCAGCGAGCCGTCCCGTGCCACCGCCTGGGCCCGCACGCCGCCCGGCGCGCGCCGCAGGTCATCGGCGGTGAGTTCGGGGACGTACCGGCGGGCCGCCGCGACGAAGGCGCTCTTGACGAGCGAGCCGTAGACCTCCCTGACGCCGGTGCGCCAGTGGCGGCGGGCGAGGCGGAGCGTGCCCGGCCAGGCCATGATCTGATGAAAATTACGGAAATTTCGCCATGTGTACCCTTCGTAGGCACCGGCGAGCACCGCGTTCGGCCCCACCAGGACCTCCCCGCTCACGTGCCGGGTCAGGTGCACCCCCAGGAACGGGTAGCGCGGGTCGGGCACCGGATAGATCAGCCCGCGCACCAGGTCTCCCGCCGCCCCGGCCAGCGCGTAGTACTCGCCCCGGAACGGCACCACGCGCACGTTCCCCGGCCGCCCCGCCATCCTGGCGACCGCGTCCGTGCCCAGCCCGGCGCAGACCACCAGCCGGTCGAAGGCGAACCTGTGCCCTCCGGCCGCCACCTCCACGCCCCTGGACGTCTCCCTGACGCCCCCGACCGGATGCCGCAGCCGTACCGAGCCGCCCAGCTCCGCCACGTCGAGCGCGAGCCGGCGCGCCACCGCGGGGAAGTCGGTGATCGCGGTGCGCGGCGAGTGGACCGCCGCCACGCCCACCGCGTGCGGCTCCACCTCACGCAGCCCGAGCGCGTCCAGTTCGGCGATGCCGGGCACGCCGTTGGCCCTGGCCCGCTCCGCCAGCGCCGCCAGCCGCGGCCGCTCCGACCGGGTGGCGGCCACCACCAGCTTGCCGACCTCCTCGTACGGCAGCGCGTGCTCGGCGCAGTACTCCTTCAGCAGGCTCACGCCCTCACGGCAGAGCCTGGCCTTGAGCGAGCCGGGCGGATAGTAGAGGCCCGCGTGCACCACGCCGCTGTTGTGGCCGGTCTGGTGCGCGCCGACGCGGTCCTCCTTGTCCAGCACGGTCACCTCGGCGCCTCTGACGGCGGCCAGTTCGCGCGCGACCGCCAGGCCGACGATCCCGGCTCCCACGACTCCGATCTTCTCCGTCACGCCTCGAATGTATCGAAGCGGACGTGCCGGCCCCGCCCGAATCGAACGTGAGTACGATGAGGGCATGTACGTCCCGCCCGAATGGCCCGCGGAGGTGCGACCGCCCAGCGTGCCCGACTGGGAGCGGTCGGCCGTCGCCTGGCTCCTCGACGCGGTCCCGCCCGACTACCGCGCCTACGAGGTGCTGCGGCGGCACCCGGTCGCCCTGGCCCGGATGGCCCGCCACCACGTCGACTCCGCCGTCCACGCCGCCCGCGCCGGCTACCGGGGGGCCGCGGTCGAGCTCAAGGGCCACCTGCCGCCGCACGCCATCGAGGCGGTCCTGGACACCTACCGCCAGGAAGGCCCGCGCCTCGTGCGGCTGTCCCGCTCGATCGAGGCCGTCGAACGGGCGCTGCGCGGCGACCTGTTCACCGCCACCATGCGCCACCCGTGACCGGCGTTGGTCAAGAACGCTTGACGGTGAGACCGGACGTCCGGCTCCCGGCGTGGCACCATTGAGGCAGCGGGGCCGCCGGAAGGAGGCAGTCGTGAACGCCGCCCAGAGTCAGGAGTTCACCGCGCTGCTCCTCGCCGAATTGTCGGGGCGACATACACGGGCCACCACCCAGCGGTTACTCGATTTCCCCGACGAGGGCGTCATGGTGGCGGGAACGCAGGCGTTCCTGAGAGACATCCTCGACCACATCGCCGAGTTCGAGTTCGAGAACGGCGCCGGCAGCACGTTCGCCGCCAGTTGCCACCGGGCGGTGCTCCGCCTCACCTCCCGGCAGGACACCTCGGCCACTATGCTCACCGGCCTCGTCGCGTTGGTGTCGCTCAACGTGTCCTTGCTGGACCGCCGTTTCCAGTCGCCGGACGCCGACGAGCAGGCGCGTACGGACGAGCAGTGCGCGTCCTATTTCCGCACGACCCTCATCGGGCGGTCCATCGAGCTCGTGTACGCGCCGGAAGGCGCGGTGGAACGGCGGTTCTGGGCCGAGCTGGACTTTTCGAGTCTCCGCTATCACAAGGCCGGGACCACCTCGTTCATCCTCACGGGCGTCAGGAAGGAACCGGACAACGAGGCGGGCCACCGCACCCGGATCGTGGTCAAATGCGTGCTGTTCCCGTGGAACAAGGTGGCCGCGATCGCGCGCTCGACCGACGAGTACGCGATGGTGTACGGCGACGGGGAGATGTCCCGGCTGGTCGTGCAGCCGATCGCGTCGTCGGGCATGTGGGTGCTCATGCCCTTCCAGGAGGGCAGGACGCTCGGCGAGTACCTGACCGAGGCGCGTGCGGAGGGGCGGCTGACGACGATGGCCGACCGCATCGGGGAGGCCGAGCGGCTGGCCGCGCGCTTGACCGCGGCGCTCCACGACCTCGCCCGGTCCCGTCCCGTCGACGACGCCGACCCTCGGCGGCAGCATCTCGACCTCTCGCCCAACAACGTCATCGTCGACGAGCACGGCGGGCAGATCCGCTTCATCGACCTCGGCTTCAACCATCTCTACAGCAGGCAGGTCGGCGTCTCGGAGCACGACGACGCCGTCTACATCGCTCCCGAGATCAAGAACCACCGCACCACGTCGCCGACCGCCGACGTCTACTCGCTCGGCATCATCCTCACGGAGGTGCTGGCCGGAGCGCCGCCGCGGGACGGCCGTACGCCTGAGGAGATCTGGACGGCCAGCCCGATCCTGGCCCAGGCGCTGGAGGACCTCATCGAGGAGCGATCGGAGAACCGGCTGCTGCAGCTCCCGTCGTCCGCCGGCCCGTCCTTCGCCGAGCTCGGCCGGCACCTGCAGGTCCGCTTCGACCTGGTCAAGCAGGAGCCGGTCTCCGGCAAGAGGCGGGCGGAGTACCTGTGGGCGCTCGCCGCGCCGACCTCACGCGAGTTCGGCACGCAGTTCAAGCAGTGGTGGGTGTGGCGGCGGCGCGACGAAGGCGGCGGGACCCACGACCGCTACCTGCTCTTCTTCTCCGCTCTGTCCACCCTGGCCTGGTGGTTCATCGCGGCCAAGACCGCCCTGCTGAAGATCGACGACCTGGTCACGGGGGAGCTGACGCTTCCCTCGTCCCACATGGAGCTGTACGCCAACGTGATCGCCTTCTCCCAGGGGCTGGTGGCCGCCAAGTTCTACCAGACGATGCTGGCCCGGCTCACGGTGCGCGGCATCCCGGGCTTCCGAGCCCGCTGCACCGAGGTGATGATGCGGTCCATGGCGGTGGTGGCCGTGCCCACGACGATCCTCTCGACGTTCAGCGAGGCGACGTACTGGGTCTGGCCGTGGACCTGCGCGGCGGCGGCGCTGGCGGTCGCGCTCTGCAACTACCTCGTCTACTCGACCGCCCGGGATCTCCTCAAGAAGGGCGAGAGCGTCCTGTCCACGACGCCGGAGGCCGGGAAGAGGTTCGCGCGCGGCTACGAGCAGTGGTGGTGGACCATGCTCCTGTACGCGCTGGTCATCATGGTCATCGGGGCCGGCGTCCAGATGAGCGCCCTGCACGACATCGGAGCGTACGTGTTCATCCTGGTGGCCGTCACCCTCGGCGTCCACTACGGATCCAAGTGCGCGGCGGCGGGGCCGGCGATCCGCGGCAGCATCGCGCGCGGGTTCTCCGCCGGGCACCGGGTGGAGCTGGTGAACCGCCGGGAGGTCCAGCGCGCGAAGACCCGGACGGTGGTCGGGGTCGCGACGTAGCCGCGCGGCGACGCGGTCTCAGCGCGTGATGCGTGCCAGGAACACGATGCCCCCGATCGCCAGCGCCGCCGCCCCCAGCCAGATCAGCACGTTCAGCCCGGTCAGCCCGCCCGGCTCCGACTCGGCCGCCGCGCTCGTGCCCCGCGTGTCGGGCCGCTCGGACGGCGTCTGCGTGGGCGTCTCGGAGACCGGCAGCGGCACCCGGTAGACGGGGCTGCGCTCACCCTCCGAACCGGTCAGCAGCGCCGTGCCGTCCCGGGTGTAGGCGATGGACTCGGCCTGCTTCAGCTCCGGCATCGGCACCTTGGCGATCATCTCGCCGGACGGCTCGTACAGGGTCGCCGAGAAGTACGTGCGGATCACGTATGACGAGCCGTCGGGCGCGTACGCGGCGTCGGTCGCCATGATCGGCGCGCCGCCGACGCGGCGCAGCGTGTTGGTGCTGTCGGCACGGAGCTTCTTCGGAGCCTCGTACACCCCGCCCGCGAACTCCTTCGTCACCACGTACAGCCGCCCGGTCCGGGGATTGACCATGATCCCCTCGGCGTTCCTGGCCCCGTCGGCGTACCGGAACCGGTAGCGGACGGCGGGGAGCGTCGCGTCGGCCAGCGTGCGCGGCTCGGCCACCTTGTAGATGGAGATGTCCGGCCACGCCCCGTCGAGGTTGTCGCCGATGTCGGCGAACCACAGCGCCCCGCGCCCGGTCTTCCGGTCCTTGACCGCCGCCATGGCCTCCCAGTCGCGCGCCTCGGCGTCCCGCAGGCGGAAGGTCGCCTTCGTCCGGCCGTCGCCGCCGACCGCGTAGAACACCGGCTCCGCCGCGCTGTCGTTGTGGGTGTAGTACACGTCGTCATGCGTGGGCGAGACGGCCAGCCCGCTCGACTCGGTGATGGCCGGGTCGCGGAACCTGAACAGCAGTTCCTCCCCGTCGGCCGCGGCCGGTGACGGCGGCATCAGGGCCAGCGCGGCCAGCGCGATCCCGAGCACCCTGAACAGCAGTCCCCCCACGCCCGCCATCATGCCTCACCCCGCGTCCGGCATGTTCCGCAGCCGCGATCCGGGAGCCGGAAGACGCCGCGCGCTGGAAGGTGCCTCGCCTTTCCTGCCCGCCGCCGAGCCCGATCAGCTCGCCGGAGGTGGCGGACACCGGGTTGGCGACCGGGGCTCAGCTGTCCGGGGTGAGGTCGCGGAGGGCGGTGAGCAGGGGGCGGAGCAGGGGGTGGGATTCCGCGCCGCGGCGGACGGCGGCGAAGACGCGGCGTTCCGGGCCCGGTACGCGGCGGATCGCGAGGCCCGGCTGGGCCATGTCGCGCAGGGCCAGCCGGGGCACCAGCGCCACCCCGGCGCCGGCGGCGACCAGGGCGACCACCGCGCGGAAGTCGTCCGAGCAGTGCGCGAAACGCGGGCTGAAGCCCGCCCGCTCACAGGCGAAGGAGATCACCTCCCGCACCGGGTTCCCCGGGTACGGGCCGATCCAGGTCTCGCCGGCGAGCGCGGCCAGCCCGGCCGGGGGTTCGGCATCGAGGTTTTCCGCGTGTGGCGGGCCGTCGGGCTCGGACGATGGGGGCGGTCCCGGGGTGTGCGGGTCGGTGCGGCATGGGGTGTCCGTCGGCGGGTGGGAGGGGTCGGTGGCCAGGGGGTGGGTTTCGGGGAGGACGAGGTCGAAGGGCTCGGCGTAGAGCGGTGCGCGGGACAGGCGGCGGTCGGGGGCGCCCCGGTACTCGACCGCGATCGCCACGTCGGCCTCGCCGTCGAGGAGCATGGTGAGCGCCTGGTCGCCCTCGGCGTCGCGTACCCGTACCTGGAGGCCGGGCGCGGAGACGCGCAGGGCCGCGATCGCGGGAGCCAGGACGGCGCTGATCGCGGTGGCGAAGCAGGCCACGGTCACTTCGCCCGCCGCGCCGGTGGTGTAGTCGGCGACCTCGGCGCGGGCGCGTTCGAGCTGGGCCAGGACCTCGTTGGCGTGGCCCAGCATGATCTTGCCGACGGCGGTGAGGTGGACGCCCCGGCCGTCGCGTACCAGCAGCCGGTGGCCCACCTCGTGTTCGAGGGCGGCGAGCTGCTGCGACACGGCGGACGGGGTGAGGTGCAGGGCGGCGGACGCCGCGGTGACCGTGCCGTGGTCGGCCACCGCCTGGAGCGTGCGCAGCCGCCGCGTGTCAATCACGCAGCGAGGATACGCCTCAGCCGCGGGCCTGGATGAAGGCGTCCACGGCGCGGTCCACGTCCGCCTCCGCGTGGGCGGCCGAGAGCTGCACGCGGATGCGGGCCTGGCCGTGCGGGACGACCGGGTACGAGAAGCCGATCACGTAGATGCCCATCTCCAGCAGGCGCTCGGCCATCGCCCCCGCCTCGGCGGCGTCGCCGATCATCACCGGGACGATCGGGTGGTCGCCGGGCAGGATGTCGAACCCGGCCTCGGTCATCCGGCCGCGGAACCGTTCGGTGTTGGCCCGTAGCCGCTCGCGCGCCTCGCTGGTGGTCTCCAGCAGGTCGAGGATGCGCAGCGAGGTGGCGGCGATGGCCGGGGCGAGCGAGTTGGAGAACAGGTAGGGGCGGGAGCGCTGGCGCAGCAGCTCGCAGATCTCCTTGCGGCCCGACACGTAGCCGCCCGACGCGCCGCCGAGCGCCTTGCCGAGCGTGCCGGTGACGAGGTCGATCCGGTCGGTCACGCCGTGCAGCTCGGGGGTGCCGCGCCCGGTGGGGCCGACGAAGCCGACCGCGTGGGAGTCGTCGACCATGACCATGGCCCCGTACCGTTCGGCCAGGTCGCAGATCTCGGCCAGCGGCGCGAGGTAGCCGTCCATGGAGAACACGCCGTCGGTGACGATCAGCCGCCTGCGGGCGTCCGACGCCTCCTTCAGCCGGGACTCCAGCTCGCCCATGTCGCGGTTGGCGTAGCGGTAGCGGCGGGCCTTGGACAGGCGGATGCCGTCGATGATGCTCGCGTGGTTGAGCGCGTCGGAGATGACGGCGTCCTGGGCGTCGAGCAGGGTCTCGAAGACGCCGCCGTTGGCGTCGAAGCACGAGCTGTAGAGGACGGTGTCCTCCATGCCGAGGAAGTCCGAAAGGCGGGCTTCGAGCTCCTTGTGCACCTCCTGGGTGCCGCAGATGAACCGCACCGAGGCCATGCCGAACCCCCACCGGTCCAGCGCCCGCTTGGCCGCCTCGATCACCTCGGGGTGGTCGGCCAGGCCCAGGTAGTTGTTGGCGCAGAAGTTCAGCACCTCCTGGCCTGCGACGCTCACCTGCGCGCTCTGCGGGGTGCTGATGACGCGCTCGGGCTTGTGCAGCCCGGCCTCGGTGATCTCGTCGAGCGTCGCACGCAGCTCGTCCCGTACGTTCGTGAACATCAGGCAGCGCTCCAATCCAGGATGACCTTGCCCGTGCGGCCGCTCGCGGCCGTCTCGAAGGCGGCCTCGAACTCGTGGTGGGGGAAGCGGTCGGTGATCACGGGGGAGAGGTCGAGGCCCTTCTCGATCAGGACCGACATGTTGTACCAGGTCTCGAACATCTCGCGGCCGTACACGCCCTTGATGGTCAGCATCGAGGTGACCACGGTGGACCAGTCGACGGCGAACTCCTCGGCGGGCAGGCCGAGCATGGCGATCCTCCCGCCGTGGGTCATGGCGGCGATCATCTCGCGGAGCGCCGCCGGGCTGCCGGACATCTCCAGGCCCACGTCGAAGCCCTCCTTCATGCCGAGCTGGCGCATGCCGTCGGCCAGGGAGGCGCGGGAGACGTTCAGCGCGAGCGAGACGCCGAGCTTGGCGGCCAGGTCGAGGCGCTCGTCGCTGACGTCCGTGATGGCCACGTTGCGGGCGCCGACGTGGGTGGCGACGGCCGCGGCCATCAGGCCGATCGGGCCCGCGCCGGTGATCAGCACGTCCTCGCCCACCAGCGGGAACGACAGCGCGGTGTGCACGGCGTTGCCGAACGGGTCGAAGATGGCCGCCACGTCGGGGTGGACGGGCATCCGGTGCACCCAGACGTTCGTCGCGGGCAGCGTCACGTACTCGGCGAACGCGCCGTCGCGGTGCACGCCCAGCCCGATGGTCTTGCGGCACAGATGGCGGCGGCCCGCCATGCAGTTGCGGCACTTGCCGCACACGAGGTGGCCCTCGCCGCTGACCAGGTCGCCGACGGCGATGTCCTCGACGCCCGGCGCGACCGCGACCACGTGACCGCAGAACTCGTGTCCCACGATGAGGGGAAGCTCCAGCGTGTGCCGGGCCCATTCGTCGAATCTGTGGATGTGGAGGTCGGTGCCGCAGATGCCGGTCCGCAGCACCCTGATCTTCACCTCGCCGGGACCCACCTCGGGCTCCGGAACGTCGACGAGTGACAGGCCCGGCTCGGCCCTCTCCTTGACCAGTGCTTTCATGGCGCGCTTCCCCCTCTTCGAACGTAACGCACTGTGCCCGCCCACCGCCGGACGTGTCCATCGAGGAGTTCTTAAGTGCCCCCACAGCTCCGCTTCACGCCGCAGGTCACCACGCGAACGCCCGCCGCGGTCGGCGGCGGGCGTTCGCCTGAGCGCTCAGCGCTCGGCCTGGTCGCGCTGTTTGTCGAGGTCGGGGAACGGGGACGGCTCCCGGGCGCCCTCGGTGAGCTGGCGAGGGCCGTCGGGCCGCTCGGCGCTCTGGGCGTCGGCGACCGCCTCGGCCGCCGCCTCCGTGGCCTTGGCGATCTCCTCGTCCATCTCCGACGCCTCGGGCACGTTCTCGCGGGTGGCCGCGGAGGGCGGGAGCGCCTCGGTGAAGGCCTTGGAGACGCCCTGCAGCGCCGAGGTGACCTCGCTGGGGATCACCCAGAAGGTGTTGCCCTCGCCCTGGGCGAGCTGCGGCAGCACCTGGAGGTACTGGTAGGCGAGCAGCTTCGGGTCGGGGTCGTTGCGGTGGACCGCCTGGAAGACCTGGTCGATGGCGCGCGACTGGCCCTCGGCCTCCAGGATGGCGGCCGAGCGGGCGCCCTCCGCGCGCAGGATGCGGCTCTGCTTCTCGCCCTCGGCGGTGAGGATCTGCGACTGACGCTGACCCTCGGCGGTGAGGATCGCCGCGCGCTTGTCGCGCTCGGCCCGCATCTGCTTCTCCATCGCGTCCTTGATGGTCTTCGGCGGGTCGATCGCCTTGATCTCCACCCGGTTGACCCGGATGCCCCACTTGCCGGTGGCCTCGTCGAGGACGCCGCGCAGCTGGCTGTTGATGGTGTCACGGGAGGTGAGCGTCTTCTCCAGGTCCATCGAGCCGACGACGTTGCGCAGCGTGGTCACCGTGAGCTGCTCGACCGCCTGGATGTAGTTCGCGATCTCGTACGCCGCCGCGCGCGGGTCGGTGACCTGGAAGTAGAGCACGGTGTCGATCTCGACGACGAGGTTGTCCTCGGTGATGACCGGCTGCGGGCGGAACGACACGACCTGCTCACGCAGGTCGATCATCGGGTAGACGCGGTCGATGTACGGGATGACGAAGTTGAGGCCGGGTTTGAGCGTACGGTGGTAACGGCCGAGTCGTTCGACGTTGCGCGCCCTGGCCTGCGGCACGATGCGCACCGCTTTCAGCACGGTGAACACCGCGAACAAGATGACGAACAGGCCGACCAGCAGCAGTGGATCCATGTCTCACTCCCGGGGATATACAAGGGCGGTGGCGCCGTCGATCTCGATGACGTCGACGGTGGCACCGGTCGGGATCACCAGCGTCTCGTCGTAGGCCCGCGCCGACCATTCCTCGCCGGCCAGCCGGATGCGGCCGCCGCGGCCCGTCACCTCTGACAGCACGTAGGCGGGCTTGCCGACGAGCGCGTCGACGCCGAACCTGGTCAATGAGGGCTGGCGGATGTTGTGCCGCTGGACGAGGGGCCGGATCACGACCAGACCGGCCGTGGAGGTCAGGGCGAAGACGAGCAACTGCAGCGGGACCGGCAGGCCGATCGCCGCGGCCCCGGCGGTCAGGAGGGAGGCGACGCCGAGCAGGCCCAGAGCCGCGGTGAGCGTGAAGATCTCCGCCACACCGAGAACGACTGCGAGGATTACCCAGATGATCCATTCATCCATGCTCCGGCCCTCCTGTGAGTAATAACGGGCCTGTGGACGTCATCGTTCCCCCTTCCACCGTAATCCGGGAATCACGCTTGCGGCAGAGGCGTGTCGCCCGGAGAACGGAGCGCGCTTCCCTCGCGCCATTTCTCCCAAGGCATTTGCCAGAATCCCCATCCGTTGTCCCATTCCAGGTCGCGGTCGGTGCCTATGATCACGACCGGGTCGCCGCGCAGGGAGTGGGCGTGGAACCAGGCGGCCTGGTCGGGGCGGGCGTTGACGCAGCCGTGGCTGACGTTGCGGCGGCCCTGGGCCCACACGTTGTCCTTGGCGTGGACGTACTCGCCGCTGTCGGAGATGCGGACGGCGTGGTCGATCATGACGTCGTAGTAGCCGGGGTCGCCCTTCTCGCGGCCGGGCGAGATCATGCGGACCGGGTGGCCCTTGTCCATGGTCAGGTGGACGCCGCTGGTGGTGGTGTACTCGCGGGTGGTGGCCATGCCCGCGCTGATCGCCATGTCCTGCACGGTCCGGCCGTCGCGGCGGACCGTCATGCGGTGGGTGCGGGTGTCGATCCGGCTGGTCTGGTCGCGGCCGACGGAGAAGGTCAACGTCCGGTCGGCCGTGCCGTAGACGCCGGGCGCGGCCCGGACGCCGGCCAGGTGGGCGGTGACGGTGACCTGCTGCCAGGCGGGCCAGAACCGCCGGGTGCGGTAGACGACCCGGGTGTCGCCGATCCACCGCCAGGCGCCCTCGACCGGCCGGTCGGCTCTGACCTCCAGCGCGCGCTCCACGGCCGCCCGGTCCCGCACCGGGAGGTCGAAGTCGAGGATGATCGGCATGCCGACGCCGACGGTCTCGCCGGGCCGCGGCGCCGTGGCCGTCACCTGGAGACTCCGCTCGGCGGCGCGGGTGCGGAAGCCGCCGACGGCCACGGTGCGGCCCGCCGCCGTCACGGTGACCGTGTACGCGGCGCCGGGCCGCAGCGCCCACCGGGAGCGCCAGGTGGTGCGGGCCGCGTCGAGGTCGCCGGGGACCGGGAAGCCGTCGGCGTGGGCGACCACGCGGTGGAGCGGGCCGCCGTGGGCGCGTACCACGAGGCCCTGGTCGGGACGGGCCTGGCCGGCGCCGAGCGGCGGGGACACGCTCACCAGGGGCGGGCGCGGGGCCGGGGCCCGCGCCGTCACGGCGCCGCAGCCGCCCGCGGGGAGGAGGAGGGCGGCCAGCCAGACCGTCGCGGCGCGCCGCAGCATGTCACTCCTGCTTTCCTGGGGAGCCTCAAGGGAAGCTCCAAGGTTAGCGAGAAGTCACGACACAGGCACGCCGAGTCACCTATCCGACTTTTCCGGTCACCTCTCCGAGGCTGATGTCCCCCGCGGTCGCCCGGATCGTCACCGTGTCGCCGTCCTGGAGGAACGCCCTGGCCTCGCCGCCGCCCAGCTTGATCGGGTCGGCGCCGTTCCAGGTGAGCTCGATCAGCGAGCCGCGCTCCTCGCGCAGTTCGCCGGAGACCGTGCCGCTGGCGAACAGGTCGCCGGTGCGCAGCGAGGCGCCGTTCACGGTGAGGTGGGCGAGCATCTGGTCCGGCGTCCAGTACATGCTCCGGTACGGCGGCCGTGAGACCACCTCCCCGTTGAGCTCCACCTCCAGCGTGATGTCCAGCCCCCAGTCGTCCTTCCTGCGCAGGTAGTCGAGCGGCTCCGGGTCCTGGGCCCGCCCCGGCACCCTGGGCAGCGCCTCCAGCGGCGTCACCCACGGCGAGATGGAGGTGGCGAACGACTTGCCCAGGAACGGCCCGAGCGGCACGTACTCGAACGCCTGGATGTCGCGCGCGCTCCAGTCGTTGACCAGCGTCACCCCGAACACGTGCTCCTCGAAGGGGCCGGCCGGCGAGCCGAGCGCGGACGGCACGCCCACGACGAACCCCAGCTCGGCCTCGATGTCGAGCTTGGCCGTCGGCCCGTACACGCCGGCCCGCAGCTGCCCGTGCGGGCGCCTGACCGGCGTGCCGGACAGCACGACGGTGCCGGCCCTGCCGTGGTAGCCGACCGGCAGGTGGCGCCAGTTGGGCTTCAGCGGCTCGGAGTCGGGGCGGAAGATCCGCCCGACGTTGCTCGCGTGCTCCAGCGAGCAGTAGAAGTCGACGTAGTCGGCCACCTCGAACGGCATGTGCAGCCGCACCTGCTCCAGCGGGATCAGGTGCGGCTCGGTCACCGCGAGGTCGCCGGACAGCTTGTTCCTGATCAGCTGCCGGGTGTCGTGCCAGGCCGTGCGGCCCCGCGCCATGAACGGGTTGAGCGAGGGGGCCGCGAACACCTCGTCATGCAGCGCCGCGGCCAGGTCCAGGACCCGGTCCCCGTAACGGACGCCCACCCGGGGCGCCTCCCCCTGCCGGGAGAAGACCCCGTAGGGCAGGTTGTCCAGACCCCAGCTCACACGTCCTCCTCGATCAGTCTCAGCGTCTTCAGGTCGTCCAGCGGCGTGGCCGTGTTGCACGAGCCGTAGCTGACCAGGAGATGCCTGGCCCGCTTCGCGGTCTGCTCGGGAACGGCCCGCGCCATGCGCACGAGCTGGCCTACGTCGGTGGCGCGCAGGGCGGGCACCGGGTCGCGGCCCTCCACCGCCTCGCACACCGCCACCAGCAGGTTGAGGAAGCCGTGCCGGTCGACGCCGAGCGCCGGGTCGAAGTGGCGCACGGCGTGGTGCAGCCCGGCGGTGGCCTTGAACGGGATGTCGCCGGCCACGCAGAACCGGATGAACGAGCCGAGCTGCTCGGCCTGCGGGAACTCCTCCGGCCGCGCGCCGCCGCAGCGGACCTTCAGCCCCACGCCCTCCGGCACGTCGGAGACGAACTTCGTCGGCGACACCTCGACGAACAGCCGCACCCCCTGCGGGAGCCGGGGGAGCAGCTCGCGGGCCAGCTCCTCGACGCTCCGCTCGGGCGGCAGCTTGACCTCGGCGAGGTCCACCGGCAGGTCGCCGAGGTCCGGCGGCTCCGGCGTGTCGAGGATCACCCCGATCCGACGCGGCCTGAACGGTTCGGCGCGCAGCCGGTCGAGCCGGCCGGCCGGGCACAGGAAGCGGTGGGTCAGCACCGGACTGCCCCGCTCCTGATCGCGGCGGTGGCGGTCCAGCGCGTCGGACATGTGCAGCGACGTCGGCGGGAACAGGCCCGCGTCGTCGACCAGAGCGGTGTAGAGCGTCATCGTGACCAGGTCCAAGCGTATCCGGGGTCCTCGCAGGCCAGCGCGCCCTGCCCGAGGTCCAGCGGGCGGAAGGTGTCGACCATCACCGCCATCTCGCTGGTGGTGGTGACGCCCCGGGCGACGGCGTCGATCACCGCCTCGACGGCGCCCGGCTGCGGCCCGTGCGTGAACCCGGCCGGGTGCAGCGAGATCGAGCCCACGTCGATGCCCGATCCTCTGCGCGCCGAGTAGTCGCCGCCCACGTAGAACATGAACTCGTCGGAGTCGACGTTGTGGTGGTTGTAGGGGATCGGCACGGACTCGGGGTGGAAGTCCAGCGGCCTGGGGCAGAACGAGCAGATCACGAACCCCGGCCCCTCGAACGTCTGGTGGACGGGCGGCGGGGCGTGCGTCTTCTTCACGATCGGCTCGAAGTCGTCGATGTTGAAGGCGTACGGGTAGAGGTAGCCGTCCCAGCCGACCACGTCGAACGGGTGGTTGCGGTAGACCAGCCGGGTCAGCCCGCCCCTGGTGCGCACCAGCACCGGCACCTCCTCGCCCTCGGCGAGCAGCGGCTCGGCGGGCGCCCGCAGGTCGCGCTCGCAGTAGGGGGCGTGCTCCAGGAACTGGCCGTACTGCGACAGGTAGCGCTTGGGCGGCCTGATGTGCCCGGCCGCCTCGATGGCCAGCACGTTGACCCGGCCGCGCGGCACCCAGCGGTGGATGGTGCCGGTGGGGATGACCACGTAGTCGCCGGGGCCGGCCTCGATCACGCCGTACGTCGACTCGAAGCGGGCCGTGCCCTCCTGGACGTAGACGCACTCGTCGCCCATCGAGTTGCGGTAGAGCTCGCTGGGCTGGTCGCTGGTCGCGTACGACAGCCGGACGTCGCCGTTGCCGGCCAGCAGGATCCGCCCGGACACCAGGTCGCCCGCGCTGGCGAGCTCCGTGGTGCGGAAGTGGCGCGGCGACAGCGGCAGGTTGGGCTCCAGGCGCGTGTCGCCGACGGGCGTGACGGCCTCGGCCTTGACGATGGCGGTCGGCAGGTGGCGGTGGTACAGCAGCGAGGAATCGGAGGAGAACCCTTCCTCGCCCATCAGCTCCTCGGCGTACAGGCCGCCGTCGGGCCGCCTGAACTGCACATGGCGCTTGCGGGGCAGCTCGCCCACGGCGCGGTAGTACGGCATCCGCCCCTCCTTGACCGTCCGTTTATCGGACGCATGTGTCCTCTATATGTGACAACCGTCCGACATCGGCGAACGGATGTCAACCCAGGGCCGTCAACCCAGGGCCGCTGCCAGCTCGGCGGCCGCCTCGACCACGCGGGGTCCGGCCGACTCCGCGAGCGGCCCGAACGTGACCACCCCGACCGAGGCCTCCAGCCACGGCAGCCCGAGCACGGGCGCGGCCATCCCCCTGGCACCCTCCTGCAACTGCCCCTCGGTCACCAGATATGCGGACCCGCCCGTCCGGCCCGCCAGGATCGCCTGTCCGGCCGCGCCTTTGGCCAGCGGATGGCGCGCGCCCTCCCGGTAGGCCACGTGCATGCTGGTCCACGACGGCTCGACCACGGCCACCGCCAGCGCGTCGTCGCCCTCGGCCACCGTGAGGTGCGCGGTCGCGCCCACCTCCTCGGCCAGCCGCCGCAGCGTGGGCACCGCCGCCGCTCGCAGCAGCGGCTGCACGGCCTGGGCCAGCGCGAGCAGCCCGAACCCCAGGTGGACCCGCCCCTCGGCGTCGCGGCGCACGAACCCCTCGTTGAGCAGGGTCGTCAGCAGCCGGTAGACCACCGGGCGGCTCAGCGACAGCTCGGCGCTCAGCTCGGTCGGGGTCCGCCCGCCCCGGCCGTCGGAGAGCAGGCGGAGCAGGCGGAGCCCGCGTTCGAGCGTCTGAGCGGATTCAGCGGCCATGGAGCGATTATCCAGGGCCCTCCGTGTAACTGTGGTGACTGTATGCGGCGAAAGGGGTACGTAGGGGAACAGAACGCACCGGGGGGAAAGAATGCGGCAAACGTGGATTCTCCTGGTTGCCGGATTGGCTATGTGCGCGTTCCTCCCCGCTCTCCCGTCCGTCGGCGCGAGGGCGATCTACATGGCCAGGGCGACGCCCACGGCGACCCCGTACAGCGCGCTGGTCGAGGACACCTTCTACCTGACCGTCGGCATCGAGGTCGAGCAGCGGCTGCTTCCCGTGGAGAAGGGCGTGAGCATCCGCCCGGGGCCGCTGCTCGCGCCGGGCATCGGCGTGGACGCGAGCGGCCGGGTGTACGGCAGGCCCGAGCGCGCGGGGACCTTCGCGGCCCCGGTCCAGATCTGCCGCGGCCGGACCTGCTCCGCGCAGCAGGTCACGTTCGTCGTGCTGCGCAACGTGCCGTGGGCTCCCGCCGTGCTCACCTTCCCCGGCCGGGTCGGGGAGCGGCTGTACGAGTCCATCACGATCAGGGGCGGGCCCGCGGGCGTGCCGCCGGCGTTCACCGTGACGAATCATGAGGCGCTGCCCGAAGGCGTCACCATCGGTCCCGACGGTCAGGTCGGCGGCGTGCCCACGACCCCGGGGGTGTCACGGGTGCCGGTGCGCATCTGCCTGGCGGGCAACTGCGCGGGGGTGGTGGTGACACTGATCGTCGTCTGACCCTCTTGCCTTCGGCGGTCGTCCCCGGTCACCGTGGTTCCATGAAATCGGTCATCGTGGTCGGATCGGGTATTTGGGGTTCATCGCTTGCTTTGCGGCTGGCCGAAACCGGGTGGCGGGTGACGCTGATCGAGCAGCATCAGCCGGGGCACGTCCGGCAGTCCAGCGCGGGGGAGACCCGGCTGATGCGCTGCGCGCACGGCACCGAGGAGTGGTACGCGCGCCTGGCCTGGCGTGCGCGGGACGGCTGGCGGCGGCTCGGCGAACGGGCCGGGGAGGAGCTGTACACCGAGGCCGGCATGCTCTGGTTCGCCCAGGTGGAGGACGGCTGGGAGCACGCCAGCGCCCAGGTCCTGAAAAATCTGGATATTCCGTGTGAGGTGCTCGACCCCGCCGACGGCGCCCGCTTCTTCCCCGACTTCAACCCGGCCGGCCTCAGCCACCTGCTCTGGGAGCCGCACGCCGGCGTCATCAGGGCGCGCCGGGCCACCCAGATCACCGCCCGGCTGGCCGAGGCGGCCGGCGCCCGGCTCGTCCGCGGCCGCGCGACTCCCGCCGACGGCGCGGCCGTCGAGGTCGGCGTCGAGGTCGGCGTCGAGGTCGGCGGCGAGGTGCTGGCCGCAGACCGGGTGGTCTGGGCCTGCGGCGCCTGGCTGCCCGAGCTGTTCGACGTGCCGGTGACCGTGACCAAGCAGGACACGCTGCACTTCGCGGTCCCCGCCGCCTGGTCCACCCCCGGCACGCCCGCCTGGGTGGACCACGCCGCCGCCGCTTACGGCCACGGTGACGTGGACGGCGTGGGCATGAAGGCCACCTCCGACGCCGAGGGACCCGCGTACGACCCCGAGCACGGCGAGCGCGCCGTGGACGAGGCCGGCGTCGCGCACGCCCGCTCCTACCTGGTGCGGCGGTTCCCGTCGCTGGCGTCCGCGCCGGTGCTGTTCAGTCAGGTCTGCCAGTACGCGCTCACGCCCGACGCCGAGTGGATCATCACCGAGACCGCGCCGGGCGTGTGGCTGCTCGGCGGCGACTCCGGCCACGGGTTCAAGCACGCCCCGGCGCTGGCGGAGTACATGGCGGGCATCCTCGACGGCGCGTACGGGCCGGAGCCGCGGTTCGGGCCGCACGAGCGGACGCCGACCCGGGGGCTGCGGACCAGCGGGCAGGCAGGGTAGGGCTCAGGCCGAGACGGCTTCGACGCGGGCCGGGGCGCGCAGGCCGCGCACGCCGGGCGACAGCAGCGCCGCACAGGTGGACAGCACCACCAGGCCGCCGCACGCCAGCAGCGCGTTGTGCACGCCCATCAGCGCCGCCGCCGGCCCCGCCAGCATGAGCCCGACCGGGCCGAACATCAGCGAGCCGAGCGCGTCGTACGAGCTCACCCGCGACAGCGACTCCGGCGGGACCTCCCGCTGCATGGTCGTCGTCCACAGCACGCCGAACACGTCGAAACAGACGCCCAGCACGAACGCGCCCGCCACCGTCACCCACAGCGGCGCGCCCGACCCCAGCAGGAAGTACGGCAGCGCGGACGGCAGGCAGAGCAGCGTGCCGACCAGGATGGGCCGGCGCGGCCGGACCCGCAGCGACACCATGACGCCCGCGATCGTGCCGATCGCCTCACCCGCCAGGAACGCCGACCACGCCGCCGGGCCGCCCAGGCTCTCCTTGGCCAGCAGCGGCCCGAGCACCCCGTGACCGGCCTGCACGGCCATCACCAGGATCGAGAACTGCGCGACCACGACCCAGATCCACTGCCGGGAGCTGAACTCGCGCCAGCCCTCCCGCAGGTCCTTCAGCACGGAGCGGCGCTCCTGCCGGGCGGCGACCAGGGGAGTGGCGGCGACCAGGGGAGTGGCGGCGACCAGGGGAGTGGCGGCGACCAGGGGAGTGGCGGCGACCAGGGGTGTGGGTCGGACCAGGGAGATCAGCACCCCGGCGACGGCGAACAGGCCGCCGCTCACCGCCAGCGCCCAGCCGCCCCCGACGAGCACCACGGTGGCGCCGCCGGCCACCGCGCCGGCCATGCGGGCGACGTTCGCGCCCAGGCCGAGCAGCGCGTTGCCGGCCTGCAGCCGGTCGGGCGGCACGACCTCCGGGATGATGCCGGTCAGCGCGGGATAGAGCACGGCGATGGCCACGCCGCTGCAGGCCGCGGCCGTGGCCAGCGCCCACAGCGGGGTCCAGCCGGACAGCAGCATCGCGGCCAGCCCGAAGAAGGCCAGGGCGTTGGCCCACTCACCGGCCATCATCACCCGCTGCCTCGGGAACCGGTCGGCCAGCACGCCGGCGAAGAGCATGAACAGCACCATCGGCAGCGACTCCGCGGTCAGCACCACCGACAGCGTCGTGGCGGTCGCGCCGGGCAGGCCGAGGACGCCGAAGGCGAGGGCCACCGGGGCGAAGGCGGTGCCCAGCATCGAAAGGGTGCGGGCCGAGAAGAGCAGAGCGAATCTGCCGTCCCGGAACAGGCCCAGGTCGCCGAGGATTTCACGCACGCTCAAGTTTCGCCGGTACGAACCGGCCTTGTCGTCCCTATTTTCACAAGGTCAGCCACAGGCGGTAGAGATCGACCGTTGATCCCGATATTGTGCGACGTGCCAGCCGATCACTCCCCGGAAGTACGGTGCCATGCGACTGCGGCAGCTCTTCGTCATCGGTCTCGCGCTCTCCCTGCTCGGCATCGGCGTCCCGGCATGGTCCGCGGAGGACCCGCGGAGCTGCAACGACCTCATGGCGGCCGACACTCCCGCGTACGTCGTCTGCCGCTGGATGGCCACGCCCGAGGAGGCCGCCGAGATCGCCCGTTTCTGGCTCGACAACGACGGCCAGAACATGCGCGACTCCGGCCCGATGAACCCGATCGTCATCGACTGCGCCGAGAGCGGCGTCCAGTGCGCCACCGACTCCGAGGGCGACGGCGAGATGCACGACGTGGGCAGCCCCGACGTCGAGGGCGGCGAGGACGGCGGGCAGCCCGAGTGCGCGACCGCCGAGCCGTGCTTCGTCGACCCCGACGAGGTCACCGGCAAGGCGTTCCAGCAGGCCGTCGAGACCCCCGCGGGCCAGGCCGTCAAGACCGCGGCGGCGAGCGGCATGCGTGTCTGGATCGACACCGAGCTGGCCGACGACCACCAGGCCGGCAAGCTCGCCGACACCGCGAAGAAGATAGCCGCCCTGGCCGCCCAGCCCGGCGTGGTCGGCATCCGGTTCGGCTCCGGCGTCGGCTACGACCAGAAGTTCGCCACCGCCGAGGAGCTCGACGCGTTCATCGCCTCCGCCTCCGCCGCGTTGCGCAAGCTCGCCCCCGGCAAGAAGCTCGCCGTGCAGACCGCGGTGCCCGTCTTCGGCTGCGGCGCCGACGAGGAGTGCAAGCGGGCCGTCACCGGGAAGCAGCCGCTGCTCGACCCGGACCGCATCGGCGCCTGGCTGGCCAAGGGCCTGATCGACCAGCTCTCCCTCGACGGCGGCCACTTCGCCAGGTACGCCCCGTGGCGCATCGACCCCGCCACGGCCCAGCGCAACCAGTGGATCCAGGTCCGCGCCCGAGCCTGGGACGCCTACGCGCAGATCGCCGCCGAGGACACCGGCTTCGCCGCGGCCGGCGGCTCCCGCCTGACCGCCGAGCAGGCCACCCAGGCCATCACCGACCGCATCGTCGCCCCGCTCCAGGACGACGCCGCCGAGACCGTCACGCTGTGGACCCGCTGGCAGGACGCCCAGGGCCGGGTCAGCCGCGTCTCCGGGGCCAAGTGGGCGGCCAACCCCACCTGGGACCAGCTCGGGAAGCTCACGTCCATCCGCCCCCGCCTGGCCACCCTGTACGACCCGGTCACGCCGGAGGTCGACGTGGCCGCGGACCTGAAGCAGCTGTCGGAGATCTTCGGCCAGGTCTACGTCCGCACCGCCTGACGGCGCCGGCTTGAGTGCCGGCGCTACGGCTTCAGGAAGGCGCCGAACTCGTGCAGGTCGATGAGGCCGTCGCCGTCCTGGTCGAGGCGGCGTACGCCCGCCTCGGCGGCCTCCAGGGTCACCGGCTGGCCGAGGACCTCCATCAGGCGGACCAGCTCCTCGGCCGAGATGCGGCCGTCCTTGTCCGTGTCGATGAGGTCGAAGGTGATCGCGTGGTCGCTCATGATGGGCATCCCTCCGAGTGTCCGTTCGGTCAGACCTTAGTGGTGATTTGTCCTGTGAGTTGAGGAACGCCGTTAACCGGTGGCTCCGGGAAGGCGCTCGTGGGCGTCTACCTCACGGAAGATCGGTCAAACATGATCGGCCATCGCGTCCAGGAAGGCGGCCACCCACGGCCTGGTGTCACCGTCACGCCAGGCGATCGCCAGCTCGGACGACGGGAGATCCGGGACCGGGCGGTGGACGAGACCGGGTCGCTGGTAGAGCTCGGCGTTGCCTTCGGCGACGAGGACGACTCCCAGGCCGCCCGCGACCGCTTCGAAGACCTCTTCGGGGCTGCTCGCCGTGCTGCCGATCGCGGGGACGGTGTCGCGGGCGTGCAGGGCCAGCCAGAAGTCCCGGAGCGGTCCGGCCGCGGTGGGCAGGGCGACGAAGGGCTCGTCGCGCAACGCGGCGAAGGGGATCTCGTCCTGTCCGGCGAGGCGGTGGTCGGCGGGGAGCACGACGTGGACGCGTTCGGTGGCCAGCACCCGGGTGGCGAGGCCGGGCGGGGCGGGCAGCCAGAGGAAGGCGACGTCGGAGCCGGCGTCGGACAGGCCGGCGCTCGGGTCGTCCCAGCCGACCAGGCGCAGCGAGACCTCCCAGCCGGGCATGGCGGCGCGGAAGCGGCGCAGCGCCTCCCGCTGGAGGCCCCGGCCGACTGCGGTCTGCATGCCGACGACGAGGGTGCCGGCGGGCGCCGCGGCGCGCACGGTCTCGTAGCCGGCGTCCCACCGGGTCAGGAGCTCCCTGGCCACGGGCAGCAGCGCAGCACCCTGCCGGGTGAGCGCGACGCCGCCGGGGACCCGGTCGAACAGGACGCAGCCGAGCCGCCGTTCCAGGGCCCGGAGCTGCTTGGAGAGCGCCGGTTGCGAGACGAACAGGCGCTCGGCGGCGCGCGTCACGCTCAGCTCCTCGGCGATGGCCGCGAAGTACCGCAGGTCCCGGAGATGGACGTCCATAACCAACGGTTATAGCAAAGGGTCTTGGACGAATCCCGCGGGCCGGCGGCACGATCGGATCCATGAAGAAGCGTGCGATCGGCGGACTGGACCTTCCGGCCATCGGGTACGGGGCTATGGTGCTGTCGCCGGGTGTCTACGGTGACATCGACGACGAGCGGGGCGCCTCGGCGCTGCGGGCGGCGCTGGACGCGGGAGCCGTCCACGTCGACACGAGCGACGCCTACGGCGTGGACGGGCACAACGAACGCCTGGTCGGGCGGGTGATCAAGGGACGCGGGGACGAGGTGGTGGTGGCCACCAAGTTCGGGCTGGCGGTTCCCCAGGGCGAGCCGGCCAGGGCGCATCCGGTCGGGCTGGCGTTCCGTGAGCTGCGGGTGAACGCCGAGCCGCGGCTGGTGCGCCGGTACGCCGAGCGGAGCCTGCGCAACCTCGGCGTGGACGCCGTCGACCTCTACTACCTGCACTACGTGGACCCCGGCGTGCCCGTCGAGGAGACGGTGGGCGCGATGGGCGAGCTGGTGAAGGACGGTCTGGTCCGGCACCTGGGCGTGTCCAACGTGACGGCGGAGCAGCTGCGCCGGGCGCACGCCGAACACCCGGTGGCGGCGGTGCAGACCGAGTGGTCGTTGTGGCGGCCGATCGACCCCGCCCTGCTGCGGGCCGCGCGCGAGCTGGGCGTGGGGGTGGTGGCGTGGAGCCCGCTGGGCGCGGGATTCCTGACCGGGACGGTCGGCGGACTCGGCGAGGACGACTTCCGGCGCCACGCGCCCCGGTTCGCGCCGGAGAACCTCGCGGCCAACAACGATCGCTACGCCCCGATCCGGGCGCTCGCCGATCAGCTCGGGCTCACGCCCGCCCAGCTCGCCCTGGCCTGGCTGCTGCACCAGGACGAGCACGTCGTCGCGATTCCCGGCAGCCGCTCGCCGGCGCACATCGCGGAGAACGCCGAAGCCGCCGGCGTCACGCTCCATCCCGACACGCTCGCGAAGCTCGACGAGGCGCTGGCCCGCTTCGAGGTGATGGGCGGGACCATACTCTAGAACGCTCGATCGACCCGTTCTTTGCCGCGATTTGGGGGTAGCCCGCCCCCATGCGTATGACGTACACGAGCGACCTGTGGTGGAAGAACGCCGTCGTCTACTGCCTCGACGTGGAGACCTTCAAGGACGGCAACGGAGACGGGATCGGCGACTTCCGGGGGCTGTCCCAGGAGGTCGACTATCTGGCCGACCTCGGGATCACCTGCCTGTGGCTGATGCCGTTCTATCCCACGGCCAACCAGGACGACGGCTACGACGTGACCGACTTCTACGGGGTGGACCCGAGGCTGGGCACGCTGGGCGACTTCGTGGAGTTCATGCGCACCGCGCACGACCGGGGCATCCGGGTCATCGCCGACCTGGTGCTCAACCACACCTCCGACCGGCACCCCTGGTTCCAGGAGGCGCGCCAGGGCAAGGACTCGCCGAGGCGCGACTGGTACGTCTGGAAGGACGAGCCGGAGCCGGAGCCGGAGTCGGTGGTCTTCCCCGACCAGGAGGACAGCGTCTGGGAGTACGACGAGCGCTCCGGCCAGTACTACCTGCACAGCTTCTACAAGCATCAGCCGGATCTGAACGTGGCCAACCCGGCCGTGCGCGACGAGCTGTCGCGCATCCTCGGGTTCTGGATGGAGCTGGGGCTGTCGGGGTTCCGGGTGGACGCGGTGCCGTTCCTGATCGAGAACATCTCGCCGGAGCTGGGCGAGCCGCACGAGTTCCTGGCGGGCATGCGGGCCTTCCTGACCCGGCGCAAGGGCAACTCGGTGCTGCTGGGCGAGGTCAACCTGCCGTACAAGGAGCTGCTCGCCTACTTCGGCGACGGGCTGGGCGACGAGCTCACCATGTGCTTCGACTTCATGGCCATGCAGAAGACCTGGCTTGCGCTGGCCCGCAAGGAGGCCGCCCCGCTCGCGGCGGCGCTGCGGGAGCGGCCGCAGGCGCCCAAGGACGCCCAGTGGGCGATGTTCCTGCGCAACCATGACGAGCTGACGCTGGACAAGCTCTCCGACGAGGAGCGGCAGGAGGTGTTCCAGGCGTTCGGGCCGGAGGAGCACATGCAGATCTACGGCCGCGGCCTGCGCCGGAGGCTGCCGGCCATGTTCGACGGCGACCTGCGCCGGATGAAGCTGGCCTACAGCCTGATGTTCTCGCTGCCCGGCACGCCGGTGCTCTACTACGGCGAGGAGATCGGCATGGGCGAGAACCTGGAGGTCGATGGCCGCATGGCCGTCCGCACCCCCATGCAGTGGTCGAAGGACGGCGGTTTCGGCTCCGCCGAGCCGGTGCGGCCGATGCCGGAGGGGAAGTTCGGGCCCGAGCACGTCAACGTGATCGACCAGAAGCGCGACGACGGGTCGCTGCTGCGCTGGATCCAGCTGCTCGTCGAGCGCTACCGGGAGTGTCCCGAGTTGGCCTGGGGCGAGTACGAGGTGCTGGACGGCGGGCATCCGGCCGTGCACGCGCACCGCAGCGGCACCGACGGCGCGACGGTCGTGGCCGTGCACAACCTGGGCGAGGAGACGGTGGAGGCCGAGCTCGACCTCGAAGGGCTCGCCGGCTGCCAGTTGACCGACCTGCTGGTGGACGGCACGGTCGAGGTGCCGGACTCGGGCAGGATGCGGATGGAGCTGGGCCCGTACGGCACGCGCTGGCTGCGGGCGACGGACAAGGAGACCTCTCCCGCCGACGCGTCGGCCAAGGCCGCCTGAGGGGCCGCCTGAGGGGCCGCGTCAGGGCCAGGCGCGCATCGCCAGGGCCGCGGTGAGCTCCAGCTCGTCGCGGCCCGTGCCGTCGCGGGCCTGGGTGGACATGCCCTGGATGACCGCCGCGTAGTAGGTGGCCAGCGCCGTCGCGTCGGTGGACGGCGGGAGCAGCCCGGCCGCCACGTCACGTTCGATGCGCTCTCTGATCGCCGCCTTGGCCGACTCGCGCGAGACCCGTAGCAGCTCCTCGACCTCGGAGGACTCAGGCCCGCAGTTCACCGCCGCCGAGATGATCATGCACCCGTGCGGGTGGCCGGGGTCGGTGTACTCGTAGGCGGCCTCGCGCAGGATGCGCTCGATCGCCTGCCTGGCCGTCGGCTCCTCGGCGAGGGCCCGCGCGGTGAACGCGCCGTAGGTCTCCTGATAGCGCCGCAGCGCCTCCTCGAACAGCCGCCGCTTGTCGCCGAAGGCCGCGTACAGGCTGGGTGGTCTGATGTCCATCACCGCCGTCAGCTCGGCGACCGAGGTCACCTCGTAGCCGTGGCGCCAGAACGTGCGCAGCGCCCGGTCGAGTGCTTCCTCGCGGTCGAAAGCTCGTCGTCTCCCCATGCGAACCATTCTATAGTGACTGCTATGCTATTTTTCTGTAGCGACCACTAAAGAAAGGGGTTCGGCGGATGAAGACCGCTCTGGTGACGGGTGCGAGCAGAGGGATCGGCCGCGCGACGGCGCTGCGGCTGGCCCGCGACGGCTTCCGCGTCGGCGTCCACTACGGGGTGAACGCCGCCGCGGCCGAGGAGGTCGTCCGGTTGATCGAGGCGGACGGCGGCAGCGCGTTCACGCTCCGCGCCGACCTGGGAGAGCCCGGGGAGGTCGAATCGCTGGCCGGACAGGTCCGGCAGGCGGCCGACCGGCTCGACGTGCTGGTCAACAACGCCGCCATCGGCACGTCCATGCCCATGGAGCAGGAGACGGTGGAGGCGTTCGACCGGGTCTTCGCCGTGAACGTGCGCGGCCTGTTCTTCCTCACCAAGCTCCTGCTGCCGCTCATCCCCGACGGCGGCCGGATCGTGAACGTCACCTCGGGCGTGGTGCACATCGCCTTCCCGCAGGCGATCGCGTACGCCATGACCAAGGGCGCGGTGCGGACGTTCACCCTCGCGCTGGCCAAGGAAGTGGGCCCGCGTGGGATCACGGTCAACGACGTCGCCCCCGGCATCATCGACACGGACCTGAACGCGGGCTGGCTGCACACCCCCGAAGGGCAGGCGTACGCGAAGAGCGTGCACGCCGTCAACCGGATCGGCCGCGCGGACGAGATCGCCGAAGTGATCGCCTTCGCCGCCTCGCCGGGAGCGAGCTTCATGACCGGCCGCACCCTCGACGCCACCGGCGGCGGCAACCTCTAGCCAGCTCACCGGACGGCGGTTAGCGTCCGGTCACATGCAGACCAGAAAGCTCGCCGCAGGAATGGCGGCCGCGCTCGTGGCCGCCTCCCTGGCCGCACCCCCCGCGCAGGCCGCGGGGGGCAAGCCGGTCACTGTCACCGTGATGGGCACCTCCGACATCCACAGCAACGCGCTCAACTGGGACTACTACCGGGACGCGCCCTTCACCGACCGGGACGGCAACCACGTCGGCCTGGCCAAGGTGTCCACCCTGGTGAACCAGGTGCGCGCCCAGCGCGGGGCCGGACGCACCTTACTCTTCGACTCGGGTGACACCATCCAGGGCACGCCGCTGGCCTACTACTACGCCAAGATCGAGCCGATCACCACGACCGGCGAGACCCACCCGATGGCCAGGGCCATGAACGCCATCGGGTACGACGCCGTCACCCTGGGCAACCACGAGTTCAACTACGGGCTGCCGCTGCTGGCCACCTGGATCAAGCAGATGAAGGCCCCGGTGCTCGCGGCCAACGCGGTCGACGCCAGGACGGGACGGCCCGCGTACCGGCCGTACGTCATCAAGACCATGAAGGTCAAGGGCGACAAGCCGGTCCGGGTCGGCGTGCTCGGGCTGACCAACCCCGGCGTCGCCATCTGGGACAAGGCCCACGTCGAAGGCAGGCTGCGCTTCACCGATCTGGTCGAGTCGGCGAAGAGGTGGGTGCCGGAGATCAGGGGCGCGGGCGCCGACGTGGTCGTGGTGACCGCGCACGCCGGCGACAACGGCATGTCGTCCTACGGCGGCGACCTGCCCGTGGAGAACGCCTCCGCCATGGTCGCCGAGCAGGTGCCCGGCATCGACGCGGTGCTGTTCGGGCACGCGCACACCGACGTGCCGGAGCGGTTCGTCACCAACCGGGTCACCGGCGAGCAGGTGCTGCTCAGCGAGCCCGGCAAGTGGGGCCAGCGGCTCAGCGTGCTCGACTTCGAGCTCGTCAAGCACCGCGGGCGGTGGAAGGTCACCGGCAGGTCCGCGACGACGCTCAACACCAACGCCGTCGCCGAGGACCCCCGGATCGTCCGCCTGATGAAGCCGCAGCACGACGCCACAGTCGGCTACGTCAACACCGTCGTCGCCCGGTCGGCCCAGCAGCTCTCGGCCGCCGAGTCCCCGTACCGGGACACCGCGATCCTCGACTACATCCAGCACGTGCAGGTGGAGACGGTCAAGCAGGCGCTGCCGGCCAACACGCTGCCCGTCGTGTCGATCGCGGCGCCGTTCAGCCGCACCGCCGTCTTCCCGGCCGGCGACATCCGGGTGCGGGACGTGGCCGGGCTGTACGTGTACGACAACACGCTGCTGGCCGTCAAGATGACCGGCGCCCAGCTCAAGGAGTACCTGGAGTACTCGGCCAAGTACTTCAACCAGCTCGCCCCCGGAGCCCCGGTGGACGTCGGCGCCCTCACCAACGCGGGCGGCACCCCCGACTACAACTACGACCAGCTCTCCGGCGTCACCTACGACATCGACATCGCCCAGCCGGTCGGCCGGCGCATCGTCGACCTGTCGTACGAGGGCGCGCCGGTCGCCGGCGACCAGGAGTTCGTGGTGGCCGTCAACAACTACCGGCAGTCGGGCGGCGGCGGGTTCCCGCACGTCACCTCGGCCGAGGTGCTCTACAACGCGCAGGTGGAGATCCGCCAGGCACTGATCGAGTACGCCACCGCCCAGGGCACCATCGACCCGTCGGGGTTCGCCGTGCGGAACTGGCGGCTCACCCGCGACGGCGTCCCGGTGTTCTGACGGTCACAGGTAGGAGGGGCCGGTGACGCGGTGCCGGAACGTCCACCACACCCAGGCCTGCGCCGCCACCATCAGCGGCATC
>NZ_JAPNNL010000004.1 GCF_027620315.1 Nonomuraea corallina
GCGCGCCCGCAGGGGGTTCTTCGCCCGCTGGTCAGGATCGCCGGGCTGCTCGCCTTCAATGTGCGGGTCGCGGCCCGGGTCCTGCGTGGCGGGCGTTCCGGGGCGGTCGTGGCGGTGCACGACTGGATGGGGTGCCTCGCCGGGATCCTGTGCCGGCTGCTCGGCCGCATGCCGGTGGTGTTCCACGTGCACACCTGCGAGCACAACACCGCGCCCGGCGCGCGCCGTACCGCCGTGACCGCCGGCATCACCGCGCTGGAGGACGCGCAGGCCCGGCTGGCCGACCTGGTCGTGGTGCCCAGCGCGAGCATGCGCGACCAACTCGTGGCGCGCGGCTGGCCGTCCGGCCGGATGCGGGTCGTGCCGCACGGCTTCGAGGACCCGGAGCTGGTGCGGCTGGCCGGGCTCTCCCCCGCCGACCGCGACCGGCTCCGCGCGCGGGTGCGGGCCCGCTACCTGCCGGGCGGCGCCGGGCGGCTGGTCGTCTTCGCCGGGCGGCTGGCGCCGCACAAGGGCGCGCACACCCTGATCAGAGCGGCGCGGTCACTGCTCCGCGACGGTGACGAGCTGCGGGTCGTGCTCATCGGCAGCGGCGACCACGCCGAGGTGACACGGCTGATCGAACGGGAGGGCGTCACCGGGCACGTGGTCGCCGACTGCCGGTTCCTCGACCCGCCCGAGGTGTTCGCGCACTTCCTGGCCGCCGACGTGTGCGCCTTCCCCTCCACGTACGAGCCGTTCGGGCTGGTCGCGATCGAGGCGATGGCGCTGGGCCGGCCGGTCGTGGTGGGGCCGGGCTACTCGCCGGAGGTGGCCGGGGACGGGGCGGTGCGCTGCCGTACCGGCTCGCCGGAGGAGCTGGCCGCGGCGCTGTCCCGCTGCCTGGACGACCCCGGGCACGCCGCCGGGCTGGCCCGGCGCGGCGCCGCGCACGTCCGCGCCCGCTACTCCTGGGCGCGTACGGCCGAGAGCACGCTCGCCGCGTACGCGGAGGTGGCCCGGTGACGTCCGGCTCGATCCGCGACCGGGCGGCGCGGCTGCTCGGCGGCCGGGGCTGGGCGGTGTGGCCCACCCTGGGAGGCATCGCGGCCAGCGGCACCGCGGCGGCGACCACGCTCGTCATCGCCTGGGGGATCGGCGCGGCGGCGTTCGGCCGGTTCACCCTGGTGCTGACGATCGCGCTGATCCTGACCGTCGGCATGCTGCTGAACCTGAACTACGTCATGTTCCAGGAGCTGCCGAGAGCCGACCCCGCGGACCGGCCGGCGCTGGTGACGACGGCGCTGTTCACCACGCTGGCGCTGGGCGGCGGCCTGGTCGCGGCCGGTCTGGCGGCCTCCCCGGTGCTCACGCGCCTGATCGGCGTCGACGTCCGCACGCTCTGCTTCGCGCTGGCGCTCGCCCTGTCGATGACCGTCAACCAGCTGACCGAGAGCTTCCTGCGCGGCCTGAAGAAGTTCGCGTTCGTGGCCGGGCTCAAACTCGCCGTCGCCGCTGTCTACCTGGCCGCGGCGGCCTACTGCCTGCTCGTCGCCGGCATCCGGGACGCCGAGGTCTACCTGGCCGCGCTCATCGTCACGAACGTCGTCTTCGCCCTCGTGGCCGTCGCCGGCTTCGACGTCGTCCCCCGGTCCTGGTCGGCGTCGCTGGCCCGCTCGCTGCTGCGGCACGGCGCGTACATGAGCGTCATCGCCGCCTTCACCGCCGTGCTGTTCGGGGTGGACGTGATCTTCCTGAACCACTGGGCGTCCGACAGCGACGTCGGCGTGTACTCCATCTACAACGGCTTCCCGAAGCGGCTGCTCGGCGTGGTGTTCACCGAGGGGATCGGGCTCGTGCTGCTGCCCGTGCTGGCGACGGCCGACAAGGTGGCGGCGCTGCGGCGGATCGGCCGCCTCGGGCCGGCGATCGCGGTGGCCACCGCGGTCTTCTCCTTCGCCGCGAGCGCGCTGTTCTTCCTGGTGCTGCGCGCGGAGTACCCGTACGAGCCCGGGCTGATGGCGCTGTCGGCGGTGGGGATCGGCGTCCACACGGTGTTCAACCTCTACCTCTTCGCCCTGTCGATGGACGGGGTGCGGGGCGCGAAGGTGCTCATCGCCTGTCTCGCCGTCGGGTCGCCCGCCGCGCTCGCCTGCCAGGCGGCGCTCATCTCCTGGCACGGGCTGACCGGGGGCCTGGTCGCCTTCGCCCTGACCAACCTCGTCCTCGTCGCCGTCGTGGCCGCAGCCTCGGCCCGGGTGTACCGATCGCAGACTTCGGAGGTCGAACGGTGAGAGTCGCCTGCGTCATCAACCAGTTCCCGCCCAACATCACCGCCGGCCTCGGCCGCTACGTCGAGGAGATCACGCCGCACCTGGCGGGCGAGCTCCGGCTGGCCGTGTTCACGCTGAACGACGGTCACCTGCCGGCGCACGAGCGGCGCGACGGCGTCACCGTCCACCGGCCGCTGGGCCGCGTGCTCGGCGCGATCAGCCGCCGCCGCAGGCTCAACCGCACGCGCCGGGCCGAGTTCGTGCTGCTGGCGGTGAACGTCGTGGTGAGCAACTGGCGGTACTTCCTGCGGCTGCTGCGGCTGCCGCGCGGTGAACGGCCCGATCTGGTCGCCGTGCACGACTCGACGAACTTCCTGACCGCGCTGCTGTGCCATTACGCGCTGCGGCTGCCGGTCGTCTTCCACGTCCACACCACCGAGTACGGCGTCGCCCCGCAGCGCAGCATCACCGACCCGCTCGGCGTGTTCCCCGCCCTCGAGCGGTGGCTGGCGCGGATCTCCCGCCGGGTCGTGGTCGCCACCCCGGAGGTGCGCGACCAGCTCGCCGCCGCCGGCTGGGGCCGGGAGAAGATCGACGTGGTCTGCCTGGGCGGCACGTTCGAACGGCGGCTCGCCGGATGCGACCGGGCCGCGCTGCGCTCCGGCGCCGCCGCGCTCCGCACCGGGCTCGGCCTCTCCGACGACGACCAGGTCCTGCTCTTCGTCGGCCGCATCGAACCGCAGAAGGGCGTCTACCAGCTGCTGGAGGCGATGGAGAAGATCGCCGTCGCGCTCCCCCGGCTCCGGTTGGTGATCGTCGGCGAGGGGGACGAGGCCGGGGTCGCGAGGATCGTGGCGAACGCCGGACTCGAAGGGCGCGTCCTGACCTCCGGCGGGTTCGTCGACGGCCAGGAGCTGCTGGAGTACTACGAGATGGCCGACCTCTGCGTCTTCCCGTCGCTCTTCGAGCCGTTCGGCCTGGTGGCGACCGAGGCGATGGCCCTGGCCAAGCCGACGATCCTGGGCGACGGGTTCTCCCAGATCTTCCTCGGCGACCCCGCCGAGCCCGCCGTGCGGTACGCGCGGGCCGCCGATCCCGGGTCCATCGCCGACGCCGTGATCGGTCTCATGGAGGACCCGGCGGCCCGCCGCGCCCTGGCGCGGAACGGGGAGCGGTTCGTCCGGGAGCGGCTGAGCTGGTCCAGGGCGGCGGAGGAGACGATCGCGGTCTACCGGGCCGCGCTCACCCAGCGGTGACCCTGCGTCCCGGCCGCGCTCGTCGGGCGGCGGGTGCGGCGTCGGGGGGCTTCTACCGGTGTCGCCTTCGCTTCGATCCCGGGTGGCGGGCGGCGGGCTCGCGGCCGGGCGGCTGGTGGATCTGCCCGTCCGCCGGCGGGTGCGGCGGGTTGGGCCGGGCGATGGCCTCCTGGTCCAGCCGCAGTTCGTCGCCGTGGTGGGTCAGCGTGATCGGCGGGCCCTGCAGCAGTTCGTAGGTGGTCGCCTCGTCCGTGGCGGTGACGCTCAGCAGGCTGCCGCGGTAGCGCAACCGGAAGGTGAGCCGGGTGATGTTCGCCGGCAGCCTCGGGGCGAACCCCAGCCGCCCCTGGCCGGCGCGCATCCCGCCGAACCCCGTCACCAGGACGATCCACGCCCCCGCCAGCGAGGCCATGTGGACCCCGTCGACGGTGTTCTTCTCCAGGTCCTTCAGGTCCATCAGGGCCGCCTCGCCGAGATAGCGGTAGGCGAGGTCGAGGTGCCCCACCTCGGCGGCGATCACCGCCTGGGTGCAGGCCGACAGGGACGAGTCCCGGACCGTCAGTGGCTCGTAGTAGGCGAAGTTCCGCGCCTTGTGCTCCGGGGTGAAGGCGTCGCCGCGCAGGTGCATCGCGAGGACCAGGTCGGCCTGTTTGACGACCTGCCGGCGGTAGAGGTCGAAGTAGGGGAAGTGCAGGAGCAGCGGGTACTGGTCGGGCTTGGTGGCGGCGAAGTCCCACGGCGCGTGCTGGGTGAACGCCTCGTGCTGCGGATGCACCCCCAGGTCCTCGTCGTACGGGACGGACATCGCGGCCGCGGCCTCCCGCCAGGCGGTGATCTCCTCGGCGGTGACGCCGAGCCGCCCGGCGTCGTCGGGATAGCGCGCGGCGGTGTCGGCCGCCACGCGCAGGTTCTGCTGGGCCATCAGGTTGGTGTAGACGTTGTTGTCGACGACGGCGCTGTACTCGTCGGGGCCGGTGACCCCGTCGATGCGGAACCCTCCGGCCGGGTCGTGATGGCCGAGTGCCTGCCACAGCCGGGCCGTGCCGACCAGCAGCGGCAGGCCGCTCTCCCGTTCGAACGCCGTGTCGCCGGTGGCGTCGACGTACTGGGCGACCGCGTGCGCGATGTCGGCGTTGACGTGGAAGGCCGCGGTCCCGGCCGGCCAGTAGCCGGAGCACTCCTCACCGTGGATGGTCCGCCACGGGAAGGCGGTGCCGTGCAGCCCGAGCTGGGTGGCGCGGGCCCGCGCCAGCGGGATGATGGACCGGCGCCACGCCAGCGCGTCGGCGACGGCCCGCGGATAGGCGTGGGTGAGCACCGGCAGGACGAAGATCTCGGTGTCCCAGAACGCGTGCCCGTCGTACCCCGAGCCGGTCAGCCCCTTGGCCGGTATGGGGCGTTCCTCCAGCCGCGCGGCCGACTGCAGCAGGTGGAACAGCCCGAACCGGACGGCCTGCTGCACCTCGGGGTCGCCTTCCACCTCGACGTCCGCGCCGTTCCAGAAGTCGTCGAGGAAGCGTCGCTGGTCCGCGCACAGACCGTCCCACCCGGCCAGCCTGGCGGCGGCGAGCGCCGCGACGACCTGGTCGTGCGTGGCGGCCCGCGAACGCCGCACCGACCACCCGTAGGAGAAGAACTTGACCAGTTTGAGCGGCCGTCCGGGGACGAGGTTCGTGGCGACGGTGATCCGGCTGACGTCGCCGCTGCCGTCGGCGTCGACCAGGGTGCCGTCCGGCCCGTCGATCTCGTGGCTCATGCCGGCGGCCACCCGGATCCCGCTGACCCGGGTGCGGTGCACCATGATGGCCGGGCCGTCCTTGTTCGGGACGTTCTCCTCCAGCACCAGCGGCGACCGCAGCGGCGCGGCCTCCCTCGGGTCGTGGCCCGCGGTCTCGTCGGTCTCGTTCGCCACCAGCTCCGACTGCACGACGACGCGCAGCGGCTCGTCGACCGCCTCGACCTCGTACCGGATCGCGGCGACCGCGCGGTGGGTGAAGGACACCAGCCGGGTGGAGGTGACCCGTACCCGGGTGCCGGTCGGCGAGCTCCACAGGACGGTGCGCGTCAGGGTGCCGGCGCGCAGGTCGAGGACCCGTTCGTGCTCGTGCACCGTGCCGTAGCGCACGTCGAAGGGCTCGTCGTTGACCAGCAGCCGGATCACCTTGCCGTTGGTCACGTTCACGACCGTCTGCCCGGACTCGGGGTAGCCGTAGCCGGCCTCCGCGTACGGCAGCGGTCTCTGCTCGTACACCCCGTTGAGGTAGGTGCCGGGCTCACCGTGCGGCTCGCCCTCGTCCAGGTTGCCGCGCAGGCCGATGTGCCCGTTGGACAGCGCGAACACCGACTCGCTCTGCGCCAGCACCGCCAGGTCCAGCCGGTGCTCCCGCACCGACCACGGCTCGACCGCGAACGCGGGATGCCGGATCATCGCCTGCCTCCCGGTCCCAGCAGGTCGGCCAGGTCGTCGACGACGACGTCGGCGCCGTGCTCGCGCAGCGCGTCGGCCTGTCCCACCCGGTCGACGCCGACGACGAAGCCGAAGCCTCCGGCCCGCCCGGCCGCCACTCCCGCCAGCGCGTCCTCGAACACCGCCGCCTGCGACGGCTTCAGCCCCAGCGCCTCGGCGCCCGCCACGTACATGTCCGGGGCGGGTTTGCCCGCCAGGTGCCGATCGCGGGCGACCACGCCGTCGATCCGCGCCTCGAAGTGGCCGGCGATCCCGGCGGCGGCCAGGACGTGCGCGGCGTTGGCGCTCGACGACACCACCGCCCTGCGCAGGCCCGCGCCCTCGACGGCCTCCACGTAGCGGACGGAGCCGGGGAACACCTCCACGCCGTCCCGGTCGAGTATGGCCTGCACCAGGGCGTTCTTCCGGTTGCTCAGCCCGTACAGGGTCTGTGCGTCCTGCGGGTCGTCCGGCTTCCCCTCAGGGAGGCTGATCCCGCGCGCCCGCAGGAAGCTCCGGGTCCCGTCCAGCCGTTTCTTGCCGTCGACGTAACGGTCGTAGTCGGCGACCGCGTCGAACGGCACGAAGGGAGTGCCGGTGCGCTCGGCCCGGTCGCGCAGGAAGTCGTCGAACATCGACTTCCACGCGGCGGCGTGCACGGTCGCGGTGCGGGTGAGCACGCCGTCCATGTCGAACAGGCACCCGCGCACCCCGTCAGGCATCCCCAGCATCGATCCCCCCGATCAGCCGGTCCCACCTGCACCTACCCCGTCTGCCGCTCTTGTCACCGGGCGGGCGCCGATGCCGGAACGCGGACGGCGGCGCGATCCGGGGTCGCGCCGCCGTCGCCGGTCACTGGAGGATCTTCACATCGTCGACGCCCGCCTCCACCAGGCTCGCGGTCGAGGCGTCGGCGGCCTCGACCAGCACCCGCACGCTCTGGCCCGCGAAGGCGGACAGGTCGACGGTCGCCGCCGCCCACGCGCCATCACGGTCGGTGGCGGCCCCGAGCTGCTGGAAGACGGTGCTCGTGGTGCTGCCGACCACTCGTACCCGCAGGTAGTCGGCACTGGAGGAGTTGCTGCCGTGCGCCAGGTACCAGGAGAACGACAGCTTCGGCGCCCCGGCCGGCAACGTGATCGGCGGCGACTGGATGGCGGTCACGCCGCCGTCCACGTCGTGGGCGCCGGCCGACGACCCGGCCAGCCGTCCGGTGACCAGGTCGTTGACGCCGCTGACCGTGGTGCCGAGCTGCTTGGCGCCGCTGGAGGTGGTGGCCTCAGGGTCGCCCCGCTCCCACAGGCCGCTCGTGGCCGTGCCGGCCACCGGAGTCCAGCCCCGGTCGGTCTCGAAGTCGTCCGACCAGACCACGACGGGCGGGGTGGCGGTGGCGATCGTCCAGACCGCGTACGCCACGGCGTCGGCGTTGCGGTCGAGCGCCGTGTCGTTGATGTTGGCCGTCGTGTCGCAGGCGCGGTGGTAGCAGGGGTCGAAGGCCTGCCCCGCCGTGCCTCCCCAGAGCTGCGCCTGGGCGCTGGACTTGACGCCCTCGGCTCCGGTGAACGTGCCGCCCGCCGGGATGCCGCGGGAGATGAACGGGCCGTAGTCGGAGCGGCCGTCGAAGTCGGTGCCGCGCGTGGGCACGCCGATCGAGCCGAAGTAGTCCTGCAGGACCCTTTCCAGCTCGGCCGATCCGGCGGGTCCGGGTCCGGAGCCGACCCCGTCGGAGTTGTCGCCGTCGTAGATGAAGTAGCCGGCGTTGGGCGAGCCGACCATGTCGAAGTTGAGATACCCCTTGATCTTCGCCCGTTCGGTGGTGGACAGGTTGGTGACGTAGTACTGGGAGCCGCGCAGTCCCAGCTCCTCGGCGCCCCACCAGGCGAAGCGCAGGTGCTTGGCAGGCTGGAGCGACTGCCGGGAGACCTCCAGCGCGGTCTCCAGGATGGCGGCGCTGCCGGAGCCGTTGTCGTTGATCCCGGGCCCGGCGGTCACGCTGTCGAGGTGGGCGCCGATCATGAGGATGTCATCGGGGTTGCCGCCCGGCCAGTCGGCGATCAGGTTGTAGCCGGTGGCGCCGTTGTAGGTGAACGACTGCAGGGTCGTGGCGAACCCGGCGGCGTCCAGGCGGCCCCTGACGTAGTTCGCCGAGGCGAGGTAGCCGGGCCGGCCGTGGGCGCGGTTGCCTCCGTTGGCGTTCGCGATGGACTGGAACTGCGCCAGGTGGGCCTTGACGTTGGCCAGCGGGATGTCGGGCGCGGCGAGCGCCGTCTCGGCCTGCGCCGGCGCCCCGGTGAGGGCACCGGCCAGGGCCAGGGTCACGGTGGTGAGTACGGCTAACAGACGTGATCTCATGCCATTCCTCTGGGGTCGTGAGGAGAGCAGGGTGAGAGCGGGCGGCAGGTTCGGGGTGCCGCGCGAGGTGCCTCCATCGGGATCTGACAGGACGGGACAATCCCCCGGGGATGGTGCTGCAAGGAACGTAATGTCGCAGAGGGATGTCGCCTAGACCCGATCTCGCACCGTCACGACGTCGCGCGTCTCGCCGTCAGGGGCGGTTGTCCTTCCCGTCGAGCCACAGGGTGTCCGATTCGTCGCGGTGAGTCCCGGAGCTGCCGACGTGCTTGGCGTCGATCTTCGGGCCCTTCTTGATCACGTGGACCAGCGCCATCGCGTGACCGCGGCCGAGGCCGTAGTCCTGCTTGAGCCATTCCACGATGGGACCCGCCTTCACGGACGGGTCGTCGAACCCGCGCTCCTTGGCGAGGCCGATGAACTGCCGGGGCGTCAGCCCGGTCTTGTCCTCGATGTTGTCCAAGTACGCCTGGAAGGACATGTGGTTCTCCTTGCCGATCATGGAACGGGACGCGCGCGTCGTACGCGACGGCCTGCGTTCATCTTGGTGACGGCGCCACCCGGACGCCAGAGCAAACCGAGTTCCCGGCATGCCGTTACCGGCGATACCGTTTCCGGCAACGCCATTGCCTGTTCGAGACGGCGAGGGGGACGCTCTGAACGAGAGCCGCGAGTTGCTGGGCCGGTTCCTGCGCGAGCGCCGCGCCAGGATCACCCTCAGCCAGGCGGGGCTCCCCGCCCGGCGGGCGCGCCGGGGGAGAACCCTCACTCAGGAGGACGTCGCCTACCTCACGGGCTACTCGATCCGTACGATCAGCGCGCTGGAGCAGGGAGCCGAGCACCGGCCCACCCCCGGCCTGCTGGAGGCCATAGCGTCGGCGCTGCGGCTCAGCCAGGACGAGCGCAGCGTCCTGTGGTATCTCGCGAACGGCACCCCGCCCCCCGAGCCCGACAGCGTGACCGAGCCCGACCCGGCGCTGCACCGTCTGGTGAACGCCCTCGAACCGCATCCCGCCTACGTGACCGACGACCTGTGGAACGTCCAGGGCCAGAACTCCGCGTTCGCCCGGTGGATCTGCGACTTCACCGCCATGCCCGCCGATCAGCGCACGATCCTGCACTGGTTCTTCCTGCACGAGCACTCCAGGCACGTCATGGTCGACTGGGAGTACGAGGCGACGGCGCTGATGTCGCTGGTCCGCGGCCGGGCGATGCGGTCGCCGCGCGGCCACGAGCTGATGGCCGTGGTGGACGACCTCCGCGAACGCAGCCCGGACGCCGAACGCATCTGGGCGGGCGGCACCGATCTGCTCGTCCAGGGCCCGTCCAGGCCGATGCTCTTCCGCGAGCCGGGCCGCACCGGCGTTCCCCGGCCGGACGACGAGGACCATCACGTCCAGTTGACGATCACCACGCTCGCTCCGGTGCGGGAGGGCGCGGGTCATCGGCTGCTGGCCTTCCTCCTGCCTGACGGCTACCTGGCGCCCGCCGGCTCCGACGGGGTCTGCGCCGCCTGCCACCCGGCCCGCTGACGCGCCTCACGGAGTTGCCAGCAGGGCCGACAGTCTGCGCAGGCCGCGGGACGTGCGGGCCTTGACGGTGCCGAGCGGCACCCGCAGCCGCTCGGCGATCTCGCGCTGGCTCAGGTCGCCGAAGTAGGCCAGCTCGATCGCCTGCCGCTGGGCGTGGGACAGCTCGGCCAGCGCCCTGTCGAGCCGGTCGCGGTCGGCGAGGTCGTCCACCTGGGAGCGCCCGCGTCCCGGCGGGTCGCCGGCCTCCTCCAGCGGCACCGTGACGGGCCGGCGGGCGCGCAGGTGGTCGACGGCGCGGCGATGGGCGATGGCGAAGATCCAGGCGGCCAGGCTCCTGGACGGGTCGTACCTCTCGCGCGAGCGCCAGACGTCCGCGAAGACGACCTGCACCAGGTCCTCGACGTCCTGGGCGGGCACGAAGCGGCGCAGGTAGGAGCGCACGGCCGGGCCGTGCGCGCGGTAGCACGCGCTGAGCGATTCCTCGTCACTGATCCGCATGGCCCTGCCCCTCACCCGAAAAACCTATTCAAAACTTATTCATAGCCGGGCATAGGGGGATGCCACAAGTCCTCAGGTGAAAGCCGTGCTCAGCCGAGCGTGGCCGCGATGCGCGCGATGGCCTCGGGCAGCGTCGACACCCGGACGACGCCCGCAGGCGGCTCGCCCTGCCAGCCGAGCCCGCCGATGACGATCTCGCACGCCGGGCGGAGCCTCGGCAGGGCCGCGAGCGGGGCGGTGTCGCCGGTGATCGCCTGCTGCGACCAGACGAACACCACCACCGGGCCCAGCCGCCGCATCGCGTGGGCCAGCGCCGCGTAGGGGGTGCGCGCGCCGAGCACCCGGGTCTGCACGCCGACCTCGGCGAGCCCGGCGGCCAGCGCGTGCACCGGCAGGCTGTGCTGCTCGTCCTCGGCGCAGGCCAGCAGCACCGGACGGCCCTCGTGCGGCGGGACGCCGCGGGCGATGCGGTGCAGCGCCGCCTGGGTCCGGTCCGACAGCAGGTGCTCCACGTCGATGCCGGCGCCGGTGTCGTCCTGGCGGCGGCAGATGGTGTCGAAGACGGGCAGCAGGAGCCGCTCCCACGTCCACACCACGCCGTGCCCGGCCAGCGTCTCCTCGATCAGGCCGGAGACCTCGTGACTGTCGAGCATGAGCGCGGCACGAGCCAGCGCGGCCGTGGCCGGCCGCCCGCCGGCGCCGGTCACGGAAGAGCCGGTCGCGGGGGCGTCGGTCACGGAAGAGCCGGTCGCGGGGGAGCCGGTCACGGGGGAGCCGGTCACGGAAGAGCCGGTCGCGGGGGAGCCGGTCACGGGGGAGCCGGTCACGGAAGAGCCGGTCGCGGGGGCGCCGGTGGTGCCGGTGACGGGCGTGCCCATCGGAGGTGTGCCCGGCTGGGCTTCCTCGCCGGGTTCCGGCGGGCCGGGGGGCGCGGCGGGCAGGGCCAGGGCGAGTCTCGCCGCCTCCGCCGGCCCCAGGCCCGTGGCGATCAGGCGTTTCATCTCGGCCAGCCGCCGCAGGTCGGTGGCGTCGTACCGGCGGTGGCCGCCCGCGGTGCGGCGGCTGGGCCCCAGGCCGTAGCGGAGGTTCCAGGTGCGCAGCGTGGGCGCGGGCACACCGAGGCGACGGGAGGCGGCTCCGATGCCGTAGCCCGCGTCCTCCACGTTGTCCGGTGTCTCCTCGGCCATGGTCTTCCCGCTGACGTTCGACGTGTCCGACCATCTTTTCGCGGTTACGGACCTGCTTGGACGCATGGAGCAGGCGTGTCCCCCGTCGAATCCCGGCATCCGCTGGTTACCGTGAAGAGGCGATTCGAGATCGCGTGCAACCGGGTCAGCTCCTCCTGCGAAGACTTCCCATAGCGACAGAAGGGGCAGCGTGCATGGACACGGTGATCGCGCGAACGACCCACGTGCGCGAACAGGTCGACCGGCATTTGGCGCGGTTGCTGGACCAGCAGGTGCGCCGGCTCGGCTTCCTGGATCCGGCGGAGATCGGTCTGGTGCGCGAGTACCTGGCGGCGTTCGTCCTGGGGGGCGGGAAGAGGCTGCGGCCCTCGTTCGTCTACTGGGGCTACCGGGCGGCCGGCGGCGAACGGCTGGAGCCCGTGCTGCCCGCCGCCTGCGCCGTGGAGCTGGTGCACGCGGCGGCGCTGCTGCTGGACGACGTGATGGACGAGGCGGGCTCGCGGCGTGGCCGGCCGGCGGCGCACGTCGCGCTGGCCGAGCTGCACCGGCGGTCCGGCTGGCGGGGCGACGCCGGCCGGTTCGGCGAGTCGGCGGCGACCCTGCTCGCGCTGCTGGCGCTGAGCTGGGCCGACGCCGCGCTGCTGGACACGGGGCCGCACCTCGGGGCTTCGCTCGACCTCCTCACCCAGCTGCGGGTGGAGGCGATCGGCGGCCAGTACCTCGACCTCGCCTGTACGGCCGGCGCCCGGACGGGTGAGGAGCCGTCGCGGGTGATCTCGCTCTACAAGTCGGGCAAGTACACCGTCGAGCGGCCCCTGCATCTCGGTCACGCCGTGGCGGACGGCTCCCCGGAGACGCGCCGCACGCTGAGCGCGTACGCGATCCCCCTGGGCGAGGCTTTCCAGCTCAGGGACGACGTCAACGGCGTGTTCGCCGACCCGGCGCGCACCGGCAAGCCCGCCGGGGCGGACCTGCTCCAGGGCAAGGCGACCTACCTGCTCGCCTACGCCAGGAGGAAGACGGGCAGCGCGCTCCTGGACGACATCACCGACCAGCGGGGGGTGGCGGCGGCGCGGGAGCTGATCGTGGAGTGCGGGGCGCTCGACGCGGCCGAGCGGCGCATCGCCGAGCTGGCCGACGAGGCGGTCACGGCGCTGGACCGGCCGCCCGGCATCCCGCACGAGGCCAGGAGGGCGCTGGCGGACCTGGCCGCCCTGTGCACGGAAAGGGACTTCTGATGAGCTCCGTGGTCGTCGTCGGCGCGGGCCTGGGCGGGCTGTCGGCCGCCATCCACCTGGCGGCGGCCGGTCGCGAGGTCACCGTGGTGGAGGCCCTCGACGAGCCCGGCGGCTGCTGCGGAACCGCCCGCGCCGGCGCGTACCGCTTCGACACCGGCCCGTCCGTGCTCACCATGCCGGACGTGCTCGCCGAGGTCTTCGGGGCCGCCGGGCAGGAGCTGCGGGACTGGCTGCCGCTGCGCCGTCTCGATCCCTCGTACCGGATGGTCTTCGACGACGGGTCGCGGCTGGACGTGCGGGCGGAGCGTGAGGCGATGACGGCGGAGGTCCGCGCGGTGTGCGGGCCGGCGGAGGCGGCCCGCTACGAGCGCTACCGGAGCCTGCTCGACGAGCTGTTCCGGGTCGAGTGGCCGGCGTTCATCGACACGGACATGACCCGGCTGCGCGCCCTGGCCCGGCCTGCGGCGCTGCTGCGGCTGGCCCGGCTGGGCGGGTTCCGCCGGCTGGACCGCCTGGCGGCCCGCTATCTGACGGACCCGCGGCTGATCAAGGCGCACACGTTCCAGTCGCTGTACGTGGGACTGTCGCCGCAGCGCGCGCTGGGCATCTACGCGGTCATCGCGCACATGGACACCGTCGGCGGCGTGTACTTCCCGCGCCACGGCGGCATGCACGCCATCCCCGCGGCCATGGCGGCGCTGCTGGAGAAGCTGGGCGCGAACCTCCGCTACGGCACACCCGCCGAACGGGTCGAGACGGACGGCGACGGCGTCACCGGCGTGCTGCTGCGGGACGGGGAACGGCTGGCGGCCCGGCACGTCGTCGTGGCCTGCGACCGGCTGGCGGCCCGGCGGCTGCTTCCCGCCCGCGCGGGCGACTGGCGGCTGCGGCGTCCTCGTCACTCCCCGTCGTGCCTGGTGATGCACGTCGGCCTGGACCGCCCGCCGACCGGCCAGGCGCACCACACGCTGCACTTCGGCCGGGACTGGAGCGAGACGTTCACCGCGCTGGAGGCGGGCCGGCCGCAGCCCGACCCGAGCCTGCTGGTCACCTGCCCGGAGCCGGACGGCGAGGCCGCGCCGGCCGGGCACGCCACGCTCAGCGTCCTGGAACCCGCGCCCAACCTGCGGCACGCCGACTGGGACCGGCTGCGCCCCCGGCTGGAGTCGCGGCTGCTCGACCGCATGGCGCGACTCGGCTACGGCGACCTGTCGGGCGCGCCCCGGCTGGTGCTGGACCCGCCCGCCTGGGCGGCGCGCGGGCACACCGCGGGCACCCCGTTCGCGCTGGACCACCGCTTCACGCAGACGGCGTGGCTGCGCCCCTCCGCCGTGGCCCGGCGGGTGCCGGGGCTGCACTTCGCCGGCATGTACACCGCGCCCGGAGTGGGGGTGCCGCCCGTGCTCATCTCCGGCCGGCTCGCCGCCGAACGCATCCTGGAGGAGACCCGTTGACGCTCACCGCCAGCTACGAACGCTGCCGGCGGCTCCACGCCCGCTACGGCCGCTCCTACTACCTGGCCACCCGGCTGCTGCCGCAGTGGAAGCGGCGGCACGTGCACGCGCTGTACGGTTTCGCCCGGTACGCCGATGAGATCGTCGACTCGTTCACGATGACCGCCGACCGGGCCCGCGCGCTGGACGCCCTGACCGTCAAGGTCGAGGCCGGGCTCGCCGGGGCGAAGCAGGACGATCCGGTGCTGCCGGCCTTCCTGCACACCGTTCACTCCTTCGGCATCGACCACGACGACATCGCGATCTTCCTCGCGTCCATGCGCGCGGACCTCACGGTGACCCGGTACGCGACCTACGACGACCTGCTCGGCTACATGGCCGGGTCGGCCGCCGCCATCGGCACCATGATGCTGCCGGTGCTGGAGCCGGCCCCCGGGTGCGAGGAGGCCGCCCGCGAGCCCGCCCGCCAGCTCGGTCTGGCCTTCCAGCTCACCAACTTCCTGCGCGACGTGCGCGAGGACCACGCCAGGGGCCGCGTCTACCTGCCGATGGAGGACCTGGACAAGTTCGAGGTGGACCCGCGGGAGCTGGGCGCCCGCCGTACCGGGCCCGCCCTGCGCGACCTGCTGGCCTTCGAGGCGGGGCGCGCCCGCGACCACTACCGCGCCGCCGCGCGTGGCGTCGGCCTGCTCGCCCCCTCGTCCCGGCCGTGCATCCGCGCCGCCTTCGACCTGTACGGCGGCATCCTCGACGAGATCGAGCGCCGGGGCTTCGAAGTCCTGGCAGGCAGGGTACGGGTGCCGCGCCGGCGCAAGGCGGCCGTCTTCGCCCGCCACCTGCTGGCCTCCGCCGAAGCGGGCAGGGCCGAACGCCGCGTCACCGTGGAGCTCCCGTGACGGCCCGGCCTGTGACGCCCGTGACGGCCGCGCCTGTGACGACCGCGCCTATTACGACGCCCGCAGCCTCGCGTCCCCTCCCGCCCGTGGGAGCACCGGTGGTCCTGGACGCGATGGGCGGCGACCACGGGCCGGCCGCCACGGTCGCCGGCGCCGTGTCGGCGTGGCGGACGCACGGGGTGCCGGTGGTCCTGGTCGGCGATCGGGACCGGGTGGAACGGGAGCTGCGCGGGCACGGCGCCGCCGGGGAGATCCCGGTGGTGCACGCCGAGGACGCCGTGCCGATGGCCGAGCGCGGCGCCGCCGCCGCGACGCTGACGACGTCGAGCCTCGCCGTGGGCTGCGAGCTGGTCAGCCGGGGCGAGGGCGGGGCGTTCGTCTCCGCCGGGTCCACCGGCGCGGTGGTCTCGTGCGCGGTGCGCGGCATCGGCCGGGCCGACGGGGTGCTGCGGCCCGCTCTGGCCGTGGCCCTGCCCTCGCTGACGGGCGGCGCCAGCGTGCTCGTGGACGCGGGCGCGACCGCAGACCCGACCCCGGCCATGGTCGCCCAGTTCGCCCAGTTGGGCGCGGGCTACGCGCGGACCGTGCTGGGCCGCCCCGACCCGCTGGTGGGGCTGCTGTCGATCGGCTCCGAGCCGGGCAAGGGCAACCGGCTGACCCGCCGCGCCGGGGACCTGCTCGCCGCCCTGCCGCTGCGCTTCCACGGCAACGTGGAGGGCCACGACGTGCTGGCGGGCACCGTCGACGTGATCGTCACCGACGGCTTCACCGGCAACGTCGTGCTGAAGAACGTCGAAGGCTGCGTCCGCACGGCGCTGACCATGGTCGCCCAGGCCGGCATCGCCTCCCCGGAACGGCTCACCGAGGTCGCCCGCCGCTACGACCCGGAGACCCACGGCGGGGCCGCCCTCCTGGGCCTGCGCGGCACGGTCGTCGTCGCGCACGGCTCCTCCCCCGCGGCCACGATCGCCCGCGCCTGCGTGGTGGCGCACGCGCTGGCGGCGCAGGACCCGGCGGCCGGCATCGAGGCCGTGGCGGAACCGGTGTCATGACCGGCTCAGCGCAGCGGGTCGATCCCGTCCCAGGTGCCTTCGGCGGCGTACGGGGTGAAGCGGGCGAACAGTTCCTCGGCGTACCAGTCGTCCGCCCGCACCCGCTCGATGACCTGCCGGTGCGCCTCGCCCCGGTAGGCGAAGGCGCGCACCGCCTCCCGGTCCCGCCACAGGGAGAACGTCGCCTGCCGGGCCAGCGGCCACTCGCCGACGCCGATCGAGGCCAGGCAGCCGTCCTGCCGCCGCAGCAGCTCGTCGACCGGCGGCACCGACCGGTAGAACGCGACCAGGCGGCGGGGCCGGATCGACGCCCTGGTGAGCACGGCCACCGGCCCCCCGCGCCCCGCGGACGTCCCCTCACCCCCGGAGCCGAAAGCACGTTCGACCCTCTGGGGTTCCGCGGGAGTGTCGCCGGATGGCGGTGGGAGGGCGAAGGGGTCGCGGCCCGACCAGGCGCCGCGCGAAGCCGTCGGGGCGAGCCGCACCTGCCAGAACTCGGACGCCTCCGACCGCCAGCGGGCCGCGATCGGCGAGGCGCGCAGGAAGGCGTCCAGATCGTCCTCGCCGCGCCAGACCGCGAACAGCGCCCACCGGCGCAGGTCGGCGCCCAGGGACATGGCCCGGCCCTGGCCGGTGCCGAGCAGCCGCCAGAACAGCAGCCCGCCGGCCCGTCGCAGCAGCGGCCGGTCGAAGGCCATGTGCCGCATCGCGCGGGCGCTGTCGTACCGGATGAGGTGGAAGGACGCGATGGTTGAGGTGCTGGTGTCGGTCATCGCCGGCTACCTGCTCGGCTCGGTGCCGGTGGCGGTCCTGGTGGCGCGGGCGCACGGCGTCGACCCGCGCGACATCGGCGACCGCAACCCCGGGTACTGGAACGTCAAGGAGCAGCTCGGCCGGCGGGCGGCGGTGCCGGTGTTCGCCGGCGACCTCCTCAAGGGCACGCTGGCCGCCCTCGTGGGCCTCCTGGTCAGCGGCGCCGACACCGCCACGCTGGGGGTCGTCACCGGGGCGAGCGTGCTGCCGGTGTACCTGGCGGTGGCGGCGGCCATGGTGGGCCACGCGTGGCCGGTGTTCGCCGGCTTCCGCGGCGGGCGGTCGATCCTGACCTTCGCGGGGGGCGTCGCGGTCATCTGTCCTCCGGCGTTCGTGCTGGCGATCACCGCGCTGGCGGTCACGGCCGTGGCGCTGCGTTCGTTCGCGGTGGGGGCGCGCCTGGCGGTGTTCGGCGTGCCGGTGCTGCAGCTGCTGTTCGCGCCGGTGGAGCTGGTGGCGGCCACCGGGCTGCTGATGTGCCTCATCGGTCTGCGCTTCGGTCAGGCCGCGCTCGCCGCCCGCCGCCGCTGACGTCCGGGTACGTACGACCGCGCCAGGTCCGTACGGGGCGCAGCGTCGCCTGGGTGAGCCGGAACGCCGCGGCGGGGTCGAGCAGCGGCGAGAGCAGCAGTCCCGGTCCAGGGTCGCGGTAGCTGCCGCGCAGCGCGCCCGCGAGCAGCAGCCGCACCGCCAGCAGCGCCGCGTCCAGGCGGGTGGCGCGGCCGGCCGCCAGGCGGAGCACCGGCAGCGCCCCGGTCAGCCAGATGACGGCCAGGTCGGCGGCCTGCCAGCCGGGGGCGGTGACGTCGCGCAGCGGGAGCGAGCGGCCCCACTCACGCCACAGCTCGCCCACCGAGTCGTGCATGTCGACCTCCAGCAGGCTGCCCGCGTCCAGGAAGCCGACCGTCCAGCCTCGGCCAGCCAGGCACCGGGCCAGGGCCACGTCGTCGGTCATCCGGTCGCGTACCAGCGCGAACCCATCCACGTCGGTCATCCGGGCCCGGCGGAAGGCCATGCACTGGCCGTTGGCGACGGTGCGGTGCGGCGGCGGCGGGCTCGCGGGGCCGACGGGCCCGAACCGGTAGACCAGCGTCGCCAGCATGGCGGCGTGCAGGGCCTGTTCCAGCACGCCGTCGCAGACGAACCGGGGGGCCGCGCTCACCAGGTCGTAGCGCTCCAGCGTGGCCGCGAGCGCGCCGAACAGTCCGGGCCCCGGCCGCGCGTCGGCGTCCAGCGTGACCACGACCTCGCCGCCGGCCGCCGCCACCCCCTGACGCAGCGCCCACTGCTTGCCCACCCAGCCGCCGGGCAGCGGCTCGGCGGTGACGACCTTGGCCCCGGCCGCCGCCGCGACCTCGGCCGTACCGTCGGTGGAGCCGTCGTCGACCACGATCACCTCGGTGACGGCCGGGTCGCCGAGCGCGGCCCGCAGGCACGGCCCGATCCTGGCCGCCTCGTCGCGCGCGGGAATCACCACGGAGATCGTCACGCCCGCGTCGCCGCGCGGCCGGAGCGGCGGCAGCCGCCGCCGGCCCCGCGCGAGCCTGGCCAGCGCCACGCCGGCGGCGACCCCCTGCACGACCGTCAACGGCCTCACCGCGAACCGTCCCACACGCACCACCGCCTCACCGCGAGCCGTCCCAGGCACCGCCGCCTCACCGCGAACCGCCTCGCAGGTCGGTGGTCGTGGGCGGTGCTGGGTGGAAGTCCTGGGTCACCAGGTCGGCCACGATGCGGGCGCCCAGGGTCACCATGGGCAGCCCGCCGCCCGGGTGCGCGGAGCCGCCGACCAGGTACAGGCCGCGCCGGGGGCCGCGGTTGCCGGGGCGCAGGAAGGCCGACGTCCGGCCCCGGTAGGCGCTGCCGTAGATGGCGCCGCCCCAGGCCCCGTAGCGGTCGCGCAGGTCCGCCGGGGTGAAGACGTCGGCGAAGCGCATCCGGCCCGCCAGGTCGTGCCCGCGCTCGGCCAGCCGTTCCAGGACCAGGTCCCGGTACGCCTCCACGCCGATCGGCCACCGGCCGGGGTCGCGGGCGGGCACGTTGACCAGCATCGTCCAGTTCTCCGCGCCAGCCGGGGCCTGCGTCGGGTCGTCCACCGCCGAGCAGCCGACGTAGACCGTCGGGTCCAGAGGCGGGCGGCCGCGGTCGAAGATGTCGGCGAACTCCCGTTCGTAGTCCGCCGAGAACAGCACCGAGTGGTGCGGCAGCCCGGGCGTGCGCCCCTCCACTCCGGCCAGCACCAGCAGCGCCGACGACGAGCGACCCAGCCGGGCGATCCGGCGCAGCCGCCCGCGATCGGGCAGCAGGCGGCCGTACAGCGCGGCGGCGTCGGTGTTGGCGACCACGACGTCCGCCCGGACCCTCTCCCCGCTCGCCAGTCGCACCCCTGTGACGGCGGAGCCGCCGGCCTCGATCGCCTCGACGGGCTCGGACAGGAACACCTGCACGCCGGCGGCCTTCAGCAGCAGGCCCAGGTCGTCGGCCAGCCGGGGCAGGCCGCCCGGCGCGTACCAGACGCCCTGGCCGTGCTCCAGCGCGGGGACGCAGCCCAGCGCGGCGGGCGCGCGGTACGGGCTGGACCCGGCGTAGGTGGCGTAGCGGCCGACGTACTGCCGCAGCCGGGCGTCACGGAAGTGGCGGCGGGCCAGGCCGTCGAGCGTGCGCGCGGGCGCCACGGCCAGCAGGTCGGAGAGCCGGGCCTCGCCGGGGCGCCGGATCAGCGGCCCGGCGAACACCGTCCGGTTCGCCGCCTCCAGCGCGCCGCGGGCCCAGTCGTGGAAGGCGCGCCACGCCCGCCCCTCGCCCGGGGCCAGCCGGTCCACCGCTTCGGCCATGCGCTCGGGGTCGCGGTGGGCGTCCAGCACCGTGCCGTCGGCGAACCGGTACCGGCACAGCGGGTCCGGTTCGATCAGCTCGCGTTCCAGCCCCAGCTCGCGGAAGAGGCCGGGCATGGTCAGCAGCGACGGCCCGAGGGAGAAGGTGAACCCGTCACGGTGGTGCTCGGCCAGCTTGCCGCCCAGCCGGGGCAGTTGCTCGTACAGCCGCACCTCGTGTCCCCGGCGGGCCAGCAGCAGCGCGCACGCCATACCGCCCACGCCGCCGCCGATCACCGTCACTTCTGCCATGTCCGCCTCCAGGCCAGCGCGGCGAACGCGCCCATCGTGATCCCGCCGACCACCGCCACCACCGGGTCGGTCGGGTCGAACACCGCGGCGAAGGCGACCGTCTCCATGACCGCCATGACCGTGTACAGCGCGAGCAGCCCGCGCCCCGGCGGGGCGTCGCCGCCGATGCGCCCGGCGGCCAGCATGACCACGGCCGACACCAGCAGCCAGCCGGCGAAGTTGCTGAGCGGGATGCCCCGGTAGAAGCCGTCGTCCGCCGCCCACGTCCACAGGCCGAGGCGGACCATCTGCGGGTCGAGGAACAGGTCCCACGCCGTCATCGCGGCCGCGCCCACGCAGACCCGGGCCCAGCCGCCGGAGGGGACGATGGCGGCGGCCACCGCGTACGCCGCGAGCCCCATGCCGCCCCACGCCACCGCCACCACGAGGGGCACGCCGCCCACCTGGGGCCACAGCACGTCGCTGTAGGCGTACGCGCCGAACGGGAAGCCGGTCAGCACCCCGACCACCTCGGCCGCGTACCCGGTCAGCACGGCCGCGCCGAACGCGGCCAGCGCCCTGCGCGTCCCCCACGCGCCGGCGGCGAAGGCGACGGCGGACACGGCGAGCACCGCGACGATCAGCCCGGTGAACCGTTCCGGCCGCGCGGCCAGCCCGGACGCCACCTGCAGGCCGACCATGGTCAGCAGGGACAGGACTCCCAGCGCGCGTGCCGGCCCGAGGGCCACGCGTCCCGCCTGTTCGCTTCTCGTCTGTTCCACACACTGTCTTTCGAAGCCGTCGCGATCACGGATGCACGTGCCCGGTGGCGTCCCAAACGAGCGTCATGGCCGTCCGAGCATCGGGGCAAGATTCTCCCGGCGCCGCCGTGACCTGGCGGGACGCAGGCGCGCGGGGGGCGTGCGAGCGGCCGTGGTGGGCAGCTTGTGTGGCATGGCTGAGGACCAGCGCCTGGGCAGGCCGCGAGTGGCGGTGTCGAGCTGCCTGCTCGGCGAGCGCGTACGGCACAACGGCAATCACAGCCGGTCCCGCTACCTCACCGACGACCTGAAGCCGTTCGTCGACTGGGTGCCGATCTGCCCGGAGATGGAGATCGGCCTCGGGACGCCCCGCGAGTCGATGCGGCTCGAACAGTCCCCCGGCGGCCCCCGGCTCATGACCCGCACCAGCCGCCGCGACCTCACCCCGGCCATGACGGCGCTGGCCGCCGAGCGGTCCGCCCGGCTGGACGTCGACGGGTACGTGTTCAAGGCCAAGAGCCCGAGCTGCGGCATCCACGGCATCCCGCTCTACGCCGGGAGCACGGCCCTGTCCCGGCAGCACCGGGGGCTGTTCGCCGACGCGGTGATCGAGGCGCACCCGCTGCTGCCGGTCGAGGACGAGGGCCGGCTCAACGACGCCGTGCTGCGTGAGGCGTTCACCGAGCGGATCTTCGCCCTCGCGCGGCTGCGTGAGCTGCTGGAGAGCGACTGGCGGCCCCGCGACCTGGTGGCGTTCCAGTCCCGGCACAAGATGCAGCTGCTCGCGCACTCACCCGTGGGCTACCGCGAGACCGGCCGCGTGGTCGCCGAGGCGGGCACCCGCCCGCGTGAGGAGCTCGCCGGCGCGTACGGGACGGCGTTCCGCACCGCGATGGCGGTCCGGGTGTCGGTCGGGCGCAACGTCAACGTCCTGCAGCACTGCCTCGGCATGCTCGGCGACGAGCTCGACCCGGTGCGCCGCGCCGACCTGGCCGAGGTCATCGGCTCCTACCGGGCGCGCCGGGTGGCGCTCAGCGTGCCGCTCGCGCTGCTGCGCCACCACGCCCGCGGCGAGGCCGCGACCTACGTCCAGGAGCAGACCTTCTTCTCCCCGTACCCGGACGAGCTGGGCCTGCGCAACCACGTCGGGTGACGGTTTGGCGGTCCGGCGTCCGGGCAGGCCACGGCCATGGAGCAGACGCGGTACGACTTCGCCTTCGACCGCCGCTTCGGCCCGTGGCTGGGGATGCTGGGGGTCCGGCCGGACAACAGCCACGTCCTGGTGACCGAGGAGGCGCTGCGGGTGCGGTTCGGGCCCTGGGAGGTGGCGTCCCCGTTGTCCAATGTGACGGACGTGAGCGTGACCGGCCCGTACTCGGCGATCAAGGCGATCGGGGTGCGCATGTCGCTGGCCGACCGCGGGCTGACCTTCGGTTCTGACGTGCGCGAGGGCGTGTGCGTGCGGTTCCGGCAGCCGGTGCGCGGCAGCGAGCCGCTGGGGCTGGTGCGTCACCCCGGGCTCACCGTCACCGTCGCCGACTGCGCCGCTCTGGCCGACCGGCTGCGGCGGCTCGTCCGTACGGTGTGAGGCCCTTGACGCGATGATGGGCATATCCATGACCGCGCCTGGGCGTGCCGGGGCGGACGCGGGTAGGGCGCCGCTCATGACGAAGAAGCGGAAGGAAGAGCCCTCGGTGGGGGACGAGGTCACCTGGAAGAGCCACGGCTCCACCGCCCACGGCAAGGTCGAGAAGAAGCTCACCCGCAGGCAGCGCGAGGCCGGGCGCACGGTGGCCGCCTCGCCCGACGATCCGCAGTACGTGGTGCGCAGCGAGAAGAGCGGCAAGAAGGCCGTGCACAGGCCGTCGGCGCTGCGCCAGGAGAAGGACTCCTGATGACCGAGGAGGAGCGGCGGGCCGTCGTCGCCGAGTTCGACCGGGCGGTCAACATGACCGCCCGCGAGCTGGAAGGCTGGCTGGCCACGGACGAGTCCCAGGCGGTGGGCCAGAAGGACGACGGCGGCGAGTCCACCGGGCACGCGTCCGGCCGCAGGATCGTCGAGCTCCTGCGCGCCAGGCGGTCGTCCCTCACCGATCAGGACTACGCGCACATGCGCAAGGTGGTCGGCTACGTCCACCGGCACCTGGCGCAGCGGCCCTCAGGCGACGTCCGGGAGACCCGGTGGCGCTACTCGCTGATGAACTGGGGCCACGACCCGCTCAAGTCCGGATGAGTCGAACCTCTCGGCGCGGGCTGCGTATCTCTGAGAGAAGAGAGCTCGGCCCGCGCACCGAAGGGGCACCATGACGATCCATCCCGGCAAGCTGCTCGGCGTCGCCTGCGCCGTGGTCCTGGGCGCGTCCCTCACCGCCTGCGGGGCGTCGGAGACCGGGGCGCGTCCGCCGGCTCATCACGGCGGCCATGCGGCGCCACCGGCCGCCGGCGGCCCTCCGGCGCCGGAGGCGACCGAGCAGAGCATCGACCAGCTCGGCGCCGCTCTCGGCTGCCCCCGGCCCGACGTGCAGGTCGACGCCGAGGAGCTGCGGCAGGCCGCCTGTCAGACCTCCAGCAACCGCGCCACCCTGGTCACCTTCGCGACGGGCAAGGGCCAGCGCGACTGGCTGGACGCCGCCCAGCCGTACGGGGGCAGCTACCTGGTGGGCGAGCGCTGGGTGGTCGTCTCGGAGCCGCCGGTGCTGGAGAGCCTGCGCACCCGGCTGGGCGGCCGGATCGAGTCGACGCGGCATCACTGAGCGCCTGGAGCGCTCACCGGCTTCGATACTTTCGTCGCCGGGCCCCGACCGAAGACGGATGTGCGCTCCGGTGTCCGGGACCTAGCTTCACCGCATGCACCTCACCGTGACGCCCGCCCGAGTGCGCCTGCCGCTCGCCGCCGCGCTGTTGCTCCTGGCCCCGGTGAGCGCCGAGTACGTCACCGGTTACGACACCAGCACGGGAGACCCGCTCGCCCTCGTCGCCGGGCTCGTGATCTTCGCCCCGCTGTACGGCGCCCCGGCACTGCTGATCCGTGAGGCGGCGCGGCGCCGCGGGGTGGGCTGGCCGGGCATGCTGGCGCTCGCCGCCGCGTTCGGCATCGTCCAGGCCGGCATGATCGACCAGTCGTTGTTCAGCGACTCCTACCGGGACATCGAGGGCTGGTCCGGCACGTACCTGTCGACTCTGGTCGGACCGCTCGGGTTCAGCGCCTACTACGCGATGTCGTTCATCGCCGGGCACGTCATCTGGAGCTACTGCGTGCCGATCGCACTGGTGGAGTCCTTGCGCCCCGAGGCGGCGGGGCGGCCATGGCTGCGCGTGCCGGGCCTGGTGGTGGCGGTGGCGCTCTATGCCGGGGCGGCGGCGCTGATCCTCTCGGAACACCTGCGCACCGAGCGGGACCACGCCTCGGCCGCCGAACTGGCCGGGTCGGCCGTCGCCGTGGCGCTGCTGGTGGTCTACGCCTTCACCCTCGGACGGCGGCGGCCGCGCCCCCGGGACGTCCGCGTACCCCGGCCTCTCGTGGTCCTGGTCGTCAGCCTGGTGGCGGCGCTGGTCTTCAACGTCGTGCCGGAGACCTGGGCGGGCTTCGCCTGCGGGCTCGCCGTCCTCGCGGCGGCGGCGGCCCTGGTCAGCATCCTGGCGCGGTCACCCCGCTGGGGAGACCGGCACGTCGCGGCTCTCGCCGCCGGGGCCCTGCTGGGGCGGTGCGTGGTGGGGTTCCTCGTGGTCCCCCTGGGCGACGTCTCGCTCATGGCCAAGTACGGGCACAACCTCGTCTTCTTCGCGGGAGCCGCGCTGCTGGCCTACCACGCCGTCGCCAGGCCGCTCGGGGCCGTGGAGCGCGACGCGCCTCTTGACAGGTGATCCAGGGCATCGCCTAACCTTTGATATGTGAATAGGTCTTCAGATGAGAGTGCGTTGTCCATCGACGGCTGCACCGTCAAGGTGGTCGACCCCGACCGGGTCACCGCCGTGCGCGAGCGGATGCCCGACGCCGGAGACCTGATCGACACCGCGGACGTCTTCGGCCTGCTGTCGGACCCCAACCGGCTCCGGCTGCTGGTCGCGCTGCTCGACGGCGAGCTGTGCGTGTGCGACCTCGCGGCGGTGACCGGCCAGAGCGAGTCCGCCGTCTCCCACGCCCTGCGCCTGCTGCGCGCCCATCGCATCGTGGCCGCCCGCCGCTCCGGCCGGATGGCCTACTACCGGCTGGAGGACCCGCACGTGCGAATGCTGCTGGACCTCGCCCTGGCCCACATCCAGCACACCGAGGCGATCCACCCGGAACGCGACGGGAGCGAGTGATGGGCCACGGCCACGGGCACGGACACGCGGGCGGCCGCCACCGCTGGCGGCTGGCGGTCTCCTTCGCCCTGATCGGCGCCTTCTTCCTGGTCGAGCTGGCCTACGGCCTCCTGTCCGGCTCGCTGGCGCTGCTGTCGGACGCCGGTCACATGGCCGCCGACGTGGTCACCCTCGGTGCGGCGCTGGTCGCCACGCGGATCGCCACCCGCCCCGACACCACCGGCCGGCGCAGCTACGGCTCCTACCGCGCCGAGGTGTTCGCCTCCCTGCTGGCCGTGATCCTGATGCTCGTCGTCGCCGTCTACGTGGCGGCCGAGGCGATCGGCCGCATCGGCGCCCCCGCCGAGGTCTCCTCCGGCCCGATGCTGGTCGTCGGCGCCATCGGCCTGGCCGTCAACCTGGTGGCCCTGCTGCTGCTGCGCGCCGGGGCCGCCGAGAGCCTCAACGTCAAGGGCGCCTACCTGGAGGTCGTGGCCGACACCGCCGGCTCCGTCGGCGTCATCGTCGCCGGCTGGCTGGTGGCCTCCACCGGCCAGTCCTTCTGGGACACCGTCGTCGCCCTGGCGATCGGCGTCTTCGTCGCCGTCCGGGCCGTGGCGCTCGGGCGACAGGTCTTCGCCGTGCTCGGCCAGCACGTGCCCGAGGGGATCGACGCCACCGCCGTGGCCGGCGACCTGGCCGCCATCGACGGCGTACGGGACGTGCACGACCTGCACCTGTGGACCCTCACCTCCGGCATGAACGTCGCCACCGCCCACCTGGTCACCGCCGACCAGAGCGACCACCACGCGGTGCTCGACCAGGCGCGCGACCTGCTGCTCAGGCGACACGGCGTGGCCCACGCCACCCTCCAGGTCGAGCCCGCCGACCACAGCGGCTGCGACGAGCTGGGCTGGTGACCCCCGTCAGGGGGTGAGCTCCTCGACGGCCACGGCGAGCGCCTGAGGGTCGGTCGACAGGGCGATCAGAAGCTGGGCGCGGCCCGCTGAAACCGCCGCGAGGGGGCCGTGAAACCGGCGGCGCCGATGGTGTGGCCATGAACATCACAGAACTCGGCCGTACCGGGGACGGCGCCGCGCCCCCCGGCGGGACGGAACAGGCTGTGCTGGCCGCGGGGCTGGTCAAGGCGTTCGGCGAGCAGCGCGCCGTGGACGGGATCGACCTGGAGGTGCGGTCCGGCGAGATCTTCGGCGTCCTCGGGCCGAACGGCGCCGGCAAGACCACGATGCTGCGGATGCTGTCGACCCTGCTGCCGATCGACGCGGGCCACGCGCGGATCTTCGGGGTCGACGTGGCCGGCGAGCCGCACGTGATCCGGCAGCTCGTGGGCGTCACCGGGCAGTACGCGTCGGTGGACGAGAACCTGACCGCGCGCGAGAACCTGTGGCTCTTCGCCCGCCTGCAGGGCATCCCGTCCTCGCGGGCCAGGCGGATCGCCGACGGGCTGCTCGGCCAGTTCGGCCTGGAGGAGGCCGCGGACCAGCCGATCGCGCAGTTCTCCGGCGGGATGCGGCGCCGCCTCGACCTGGCCGCCAGCCTGATCACCAGGCCGCCGCTGATCTTCCTGGACGAGCCGACCACCGGCCTCGACCCGCGTACCCGCGGCCAGATGTGGGCCACGATCCGCGGCCTGGTCGCCGACGGCTGCACGGTCCTGCTGACCACGCAGTATCTCGACGAGGCCGACCAGCTCGCCGATCGGATCGCCGTCATCGACCATGGCCGCAAGGTGGCCGAAGGCACGCCCGACGAGCTGAAGACGGCGGTCGGCAACGCCACCCTGCAGCTGGTGCTCGCCGAGCCCGCCGAGTCGCCGGCCGCCGCCGAGGCGGTCCGTCGGGTCATCGGCGCCGATCCGGTGCTCAGCCCCGAGAAGGGCCGGCTCAACGTCCCGCTCGACCAGGCCGACCTGGCCGCCGACGTGCTGATCGCGCTGCGGGCCGCCGGGCTCTCGATCTCGTCGGTGAGCGTGGCCAAACCCAGCCTGGACGAAGTGTTCCTAGCCCTGACGGGCCACGGGACGGACGCGGAGGAGAACCGATGAGCGCCACGATCACACCGGACCGGGAGACCGTCCGCCCGGCCGACCGGGTGGCGGCGGCGCGGCGGCGCGTCTCCGTCGGGGAGACGCTCGACCAGACGCTGTCGATGGCCTGGCGGTCCGTCAAGAAGATGCTCCGCAACCCCGAGCAGTTCTTCGACGTGGCGTTGCAGCCCATCCTGTTCACCGCGATGTTCGCGTACATCTTCGGCGGCGCGATCGCCGGCGACGTGCAAAGCTACCTGCCGTTGATGATCCCCGGTATCCTCGCCCAGACCGTGCTGACGACCTGCATGGTGACCGGGACGCAGCTGCGCGAGGACATGGAGAAGGGCGTCTTCGACCGGTTCAAGTCGCTGCCGATCGCCCGGATCGCGCCGCTCGCCGGGCCGATGGTGGCCGACCTGGTCCGGTACACGATCGCGGCGACCCTCACCTTCGCCGTGGGCGCGCTGATCGGCTACCGCCCCGGGGGCGGGGTCCCCGGGGTGCTCGCCGGGATCGTCCTGGCGGTCTTCACGGGCTGGTCACTGGCGTGGGTCTTCACCTGGCTCGGCACGATCGCCCGCAGCGTCCAGGCCGTGCACGGCATCTCCCTGATGATCCTGTTCCCGTTGACCTTCCTGTCGAACGCGTTCGTCCCCGTCGACACGCTGCCCGGCTGGCTCGCCGCGTTCGTCCGCGTCAACCCGGTCTCCCACCTGGTCACGGCCACCCGCGACCTCGCCAACGACGCCGTCGTCAGCGGGGAGGTGGCCTGGACGGTCCTGGCGTGCCTGATCGTCATCGGGGTCTTCGCCCCGCTGTCCGTACGGGGCTACAAGCGGCACCTGTGACCCGCGGCCGGACAGCCGCGCGACGAGCGTCCGCGCCTCGCCGATCAGACCGGCCCCCCGCCGGTCGCCGTACCGGGCGCGGACGCGGGCCAGGGCCCCGGGGGCGGCCTTCTCGGCGTACGGCTCGATCCGGTCGAAGGCCATGCCGGCCATCATGTCGTGGTAGGAGAACCGTTCGGCCAGCACCAGCAGCGCGACGGCGTCGTCCGGGGCGAGCGCGGCCCGGAGCAGTCCCCAGGCGCCGATCGCGAAGAGCAGCGAGCCGCAGACCGGATAGTCGAGCAGCCGGCTTTCCTGGCTCAGCGCATCAGGCCCCCGCCGGGTGAGGCAGGCCAGGAACAGCTCCTCGCCGTACGGGAGATCCGCCGGTTCCGCGTGGTAGGCGTACGCCGTCAGGGCGAGCGCCTCGGCCACGATCGGCCACGGATCGGACGGCCCCGGCAGCCGCTGGTCGCGCGCCCCTCGGACGGCCAGCCGGTACTCCGCGAGCGCGGTGGCCCTGTCGCCGCGGGCGAGCGCGATCTCGGCGGCGCACACCGAGGCGATCGCCAGGCTGCCGGGGACCGGCTCACGGGCGTTGACCAGGTTCATCTCGGCGAGTTCGGTCTCGGCGGTGTCGTGGTCGCCGTCGGCCAGCGCGGCCACCAGCAGCACCGAACGCAGCTGCGTCTCGTCGTCGGTGGCGCCGACCCGCCTGATGGCCGGCAGGGCGGCCCGCGCATGACCGACCGCCCGCCGCCGGTCGCCGTGCCGCATGAGCAGGTGGGCCATCGTGGAGTTCAGGATCGCCTGGAGCCACGGGTTCTCGTCGTCGGGGAGCAGGGTCAAGGCATGATCGGTCGCCTCGATCGCCTCGGCCAGGTCACCCGCGTTCTCCAGCACGTGGGCGCTCATCTGCGCCGCGGCCAGCGCCACGTGGCGGTCAGGGCTGCGGCGCAGCTCGGCCAGCCGTTCGCGCCGGTCGGCGACGCCCGGGCGGCTGAACGCGAGCGTCACCTCGGCCGTGGCCGCGAGGCGCGGATCCGTCGTGTCGCCGACGGGCAGGCGGCCGAGCAGGTTGTCCAGCGGCTCGCGGTGGCCGCTCATCATGATCATGGCGTTGACGACGGTGACCACCAGGGCCGCCCGGGTGATCTCGACGAGCTCGGGCGGCGGGAACCAGCCGGTGACGGCCTGCTTGATCGCCTGCCCGAGCGCGATGATCTTGGCATGGTCGCCGCGGACGGACCACAACGCCCCCAGACCGGACAGCAGCTGGACCGCCGTGGCGGGATCGGGCTCGGCGAGCGCCCGGCGGAGCAGGTCCGTCAGGTTGATCTCCTCGGCCCGCAGCGCGTCGACCGCAGCGAACTGGCCGGGACCGAACAGGCCGGCGCCGTGCCCGCAGGCGTAGCCCGTCGCCCACGACCGCAACGCCGCCCACGCCGGCTCCTCCTCGCCAGCCTCCTCCAGCCGCATCCGGCCGAACTCCCTGACGGTCTCCAGCATCCGGTAACGGACGCCGCCGGCCGTCTCGTCCACGCTCAGCAGCGACTGCTCGGCCAGCGCGTGCACCGCCGGCAGCGCATCCGGACCGAGCACCCGCTCCGCCGCGTCCGGCGTGCAGCCGTCAGCGAACAGCGACAACCACCGCAGGGCCCGCCGCTCGGGCTCGCCCAGGAGATTCCACGACCAGTCGATGACCGCGAGCAGCGTCCGGTGCCGGTCGGGAGCGCTGCGGTCACCGCCGCGCAGCAGCGCGAAGCGGTCCGCCAGCCGCCGCGCGATCTCCTCCACCGCCATCACCCGCACCCTGGCCGCGGCCAGCTCGATCGCCAGCGGCAGCCCGTCGAGCCGGGTCACGATCTCGCGTACCGTGCCCTCGTCCACCCGCGCGGCCGGGCGGGCGGCCGTGGCACGCCGGCGGAAGAGCTCCACCGCGTCGCCGGCCTCCAGCGCGCCGAGCGGGTAGACACACTCGGACATGATCGACAATGGGGCCCGCGACGTGGTGAGGACCCGCAGATCGCGCGTGGCCGCGACCAGGAAAGCCGTCAGGTCGGCCACGGCCTCGATCACATGCTCGCAGTTGTCCAGGATGAGCAGCGCCGGCGCCTGGTCGAGCCGCCGGGCGATGCGACTCCGGACGTCGGCCCGCTGCTCCGGCGTCAACGTACGGCGTCCGCTGACCGAGTCGCGCACCCCGAGCGCCGAACCCACCTCGGCCACGACTCCCTCGGGCGAGGAAACGCCGACGAGCCCGACGAAATGGACCACGGGCTGGGCGGCATCCCGGCCGGCGGCATGGGCCAGCCGCGTCTTCCCCAGCCCGCCGGGCCCGACGACGGAGACCACCCTGTGGGTCCGCAGCAGGGCGTGCACCGCCTGGATGTCGCCGTCACGCCCGAGCAGCGGCGAGCCGTCGAACTGCACACCCTCCCGTACGGGCCGGTCCGCCGCGAGCAACTCGGCGTGCACGCGCGCCAGACCGGGCCCCGGATCCGCGCCGAGGCTCTCGGCCAGGTCGGCGCGATGGCGCTCGTACCGCTCCAGAGCGGAGGCGACACCCCGCACCGCGGCCTCGCTGCGCAGCAGGCAGGCGAGCAGCTCCTCGTCACGGGGACGGCCGGACGCCGCCTCCTCCAGCAGCGGCAGCGCCCCCTCATGATCACCGCAGCGGGACCGCGCGACGGCCACCAGCCGCCGCGCCTCAGCCAGCCGCACGGCGGCGACGGCCCGCAACTCCCCCAGCGCCCCCGGGCCCTCTTCCAGCCCGGCCGGCCCGCCAGCACCCTCGCGCAGCCCGGCCCCGCCCGCAGCCGCCTCCACGCCGGGTGCGCCCGCCACCTGGGGCCCGCCGGTCACCAGCGCCATCGCCTCCGCCGCGAGGCGCCGCGCCCCCGCCACGTCGTCGGCGGCCAGCGCGGTCCGGGCCCGCTCGACCAGCACCGCCAGCAGCAGCGCGTCCACCTGCTCGGCGGGCAGCCCAAGCCGGTAACCGCGTTCGGTGCGCAGCACGACGTCGGCGGCGGTCGCGGCCCTGGTCCGCGAGACGACCACCTGAAGCGCCTTCACGGGGTTCGCCGGAGGCTCGTCCGGCCATAACTCCTCGACCAGGCGCTCAGGACCGGCGCCCGCCCGCCCGTGCAGCACGAGCACCGCCAGCAAGGTCCGCGCGCGATCCCCGACCACGCGCGCCCCCCGCCAGCGGACACCATCGAGCAAGGTCAGCACCGGAGCCACGGTCTTAGCTTACGGACGCCCGTGCGGACCGGACATGCCTCACGTCGGCCGTTCGAGCCGGCCCGCTCGGACCCGATCAGTTCCGGGCGTCGGGCGGGACTTCGTGTGAAGGAGGGCTCGTTCAAGCCCGTAGAAGCAGGTTGTGCAGAAGGATGCTCAGCTCGTTCGGCAGGAGAGGGCGGCGATCTACGAGGAGCCGGCGGTAGAGACCGAGGTAATGGCTCTCGCGACGTGGAACGCTGCCGTCGGTGCCGAAATTCGTGGTGACTCGCCCGTTCTGCACGAGATATCCGGCCACGGCGTGATGGTCCAATAGCAGCTCGGCCCCGGAGGCGAAGCGCAGGCGGGTGCGGCGGGCGGCGTCGGTGACGCGCCAGCTCGTCATGATCAGTGCCTCGACGGGATCGCCGTCAGAGGTGCACCGGATGCGAGCTTCATAGGTCAATTCGTCCAGCCGGCGCAGGGACACCCGATCGACGGGATCACAGAACCTGGCCAGGACACTGAGCGCATTGATCCCTGAGTCGATCCAACTACTGGTGAACCGCTCACGTGCCGTCTCAAGGTCGGCGGCGTAGGGGTCGGCGAACCAGGCGTGGACCTCCCGTACGGGGCCTAGTTCATGTGTACGGACGATCTGCTCGCCCCACAGCACCTCGGGAGCGTACGCCATGTGGAACGCGACCTCGATCCCGTCGACCAGGAGCTTGACGGCTTCGGCCAGGCCGTCGGCGGCCGGCTTCTCCACCAGGATGGTGGCGCCGGGGAAGAGTTCGCGCGCCTGCCGGCAGAGCGCGCTGTGGGTGGCAGTGGGCGTGGCGATGACGACCAGCGCCGGGGTCTCGGTGACCTCGCGAAGGGTGGCGGCCACAGGAAGGTCGTGGCCGCGGAAGCTGATCGCCTCCGGTGGCGAGGGGTCGACTCCGGCGATGACATCGACCTGGGGCAGGCCCGCCAGGACTGCCAGATGGGTACGTGCCACCGCGCCCAGTCCCACCATGAGCACCGAGTCGGTCATCGCGGCCTGCCTTCTCTAGGGATGATCGCGGTCCAGCGTCGACGGGTCGCGTCGGTGCCGTCGATCCAGTCGATGTCGCCGAAGGCCGCGCCGTTCCCGGAGGGGTTCCACCAGGCGGCGATCTGCCCCCAGAAGCGGTTCCCGCCGAGTGTCGCGGTGATCTGGGTGAGGTGGGCGGTCGCGGTGGCGTGCTCGTCCTCACTGGCGCGGACGGCGCTGCTGTAGGCCCGGGCACTCCAGCACCAGATCTCGCCACCGGGATAGCCGCAGTCGATGGTCAGAGTGAGTCCGCGCGCGATCTCTTGCTCGGCCTCGTCGTAGCGGGCCTGATTGACCAGTGCGACGGCGGTGGCCGCGTGGAGTTTGACGAGTTCGATCTGGTTGCTGATGGTCTCGTTGATCCGCTGCGCGTCGGGCAGCAGTCGCAGTGCCTCGCGCGGCCTCTGCCAGGCAAGGGTCTGAATGAGGTCGGTGAGGGCCTTGCCTTCCGCTCCGAAGTTGGCGCTGTCGCGGGCCAGGGCAAGTGCTCGACGGTAGACGGACTCGGCGTTCGCGAACAGGGCATTGACCCGGTATACGTGTCCGCGCAGGCGCAGAATCTCTCCCATCAGCTCCTCGTGCTGCTCGCCCAGAGCGTCGAGAGAGGCGAGGGCGGCGCCGAAGTCGCCGACGAGGAATCTGTAGTCGGCCAGCCAGTATCCGGCCTCCGTCGCGAACCCGTTCGCGCCCGTCGTGGTCAGCGTCAGGTAGTGCTCGGCGGCATGGGCGTACCGACCGGCGACTCGTAACGCGTGAGCGTGGTGCAGGAGTAGGAAATGCCGGAGCCTGTCTTCCTCCGGCTGCAGGGCGAGAGCTTGTTCGGTGGCGGCGATGGCCTGTTCCAATTGTCCCGATCGCCGCTCCCGAGCCCCGCGCAGCCCCAGCAGCAGCGCCGACGCCGCGGTCTGGGGCTGCGGGAAGTCAGGGAAGTGGTTCCACCGGCCGGACAGCAGCAGCCGCTGCGCGGCATCGACCAGCCAGTAGGGGAAACGGTCGGTGTACGCGCACAGGAGAAGCGCTTGCCTGAACGCCGCCACTTCGGTGTTTCGGTCACCACGCGCCGCTGCCGCCGTACAAACCTGACCCAGATGCGCGGTGAGCCGGTCGGCGACCTCGGCCCGCTCTCGCGACGACCATGAATCGGCCAGGTCCACGTCCGCCTCGCGCAGCGCCTCCCGCAGCACCTGATGCAGGGAGTACGGCCACGGCCATGCTGGATCCACCTCCAGGAACGAGCGGTCCTTGAAGGTGCGTAGCGCCGCATCGGGAGTGGCGGGGCAACCGGCGCCGAGCATGCCGAGATCAAAGGTGTCCAGCAGCGCCGCGGTCCGTAGTAACTCCCGTTCGTGCTGGCCCAGGTCACGCAGCACCCGTGCGGCGACCGTACGCAGAGGCTGCCCGAAATCCTCGGCCGTGGGCATCCTTCCGCGCGCCAGCAGATCCAGATACCTGGTGACCGCGAGATCCAGGTACAGCGGAAGTCCGCTCCCGGCCGCGACGATGCGCTCACGGATGGCGGCGTCCATCACCGGAGTGTCGTCTCTCACCATGGCACTGCGCAGGTAGTCGTCGGCGTCGTCCGCCGACAGATACCCGACCAGGTGCTGGCGAGGCTCCTCGCCGCGGTTGTCGGCGTGCAGGCCGGGCCAGCGTTCGGGGCCGGGGAAGTCGAGCTCGTCGACGTCGGCCCAGTCGATCCGGTTGCGGCCTGTGATGACGAACAGCACATTCGGCATGAGGAAGACGGAACGCTGAAGAAACCGCTCGAAGTCGCGGTGGTGCCGCCCGCCGGCGTTCTCGTAGGTGTCCAGGAACACCGCCGCACGAGGGTGCGGTTCGGGCAGGCGATCGAGGTCCCAGGCCAGCAGGTACGGGAAGTACGACAGCGTCTCCACATCGGCGTCGGCCTCCAACAGCTCGCCCAGCAGCTCACACCTCTTCAGGGTGCGGTGGTTGGCGATGGCCTTGGCGGCTTTGTTGTAGAGCAGGCTCCCCACCCGATGAGTGACCTCGCCCACTCCGGGCAGCACTCCGATCACCTCGGCGATCGTTCCCGTGATCTGCTCAGGCAATCCGATCGCCTGAGAGGTACGGCTGAGCATCGAGTCGCCGTTGATGAACTCCTCCAACGGCCGCCCGGGATGCGCCCGTTCCCAGTACGCGCACAACGCCAGATCGAACGCCGGCCACCGCCGCGCCAGATGTCCGAGGCCGGCACGCAACCGCAGCACGTATGACTCCACATCCGGCACCGCCGACTCGGCGAAGTCGACCCGTACCGCCGCCCGCTCGTCCTGGCTCATGAACCGGCGCTCGAGCTCGGTCGAGAGCGTCGTCTTGCCGATGCCGCCCACGCCGTAGTAGACGAGCACGTTCCACCTCGGCACCCTCCGGTCGGTCACCGGCGAGATCTCCGCCGCCTCCAGGCGGGACGCCAGGACCTCGATCGACCTGTCGAATGCGCCTATTTCAGACACGCGATTAGTGAAGATCTGTTGTGCAGATATTGGGGAAGCAAGCCCCAATGCGAACGCGGCACGCAGGTTCAGCCTCGACACATCATCCAACGCTACGCAGAAACACTTGACCAGCGAGCCCTACTGACTAGTAAGACCACCGTTCAAAACCCGATTCTCCACAAGGAAGGATTTTAGCTGTTTCAAGTCTTTTTGTGGCCAACCAGTGCGTGACCCCGAGCGGGCCAGCCGTCCCATCACCCTCTTGGTGGATCACCAGCCGACAGTTACGGCGTCTACTGGCGGCATCGTCGACCTGCGCGACCTTCCACATGGTTGCTGCCGCCGGATTCCTGGCCGCACGTCACGCCCGGCACCCGGTTCGGTTCGGCGCGGAGCGTCACCCGGCGTGCAGGGATGAGGGCTTTCCCGTTTCTAGGAGTCGATCAGTCCGGCCTCGTACGCGAGGATCGCCGCCTGGACGCGGTTGTTCAGCCTCAGTCTCAGCAGGATCGCGCTGACGTGTGACTTGACCGTGCCCTCCGAGACGAACAGCTCCCGTGCGATGTCCTGGTTGGATCGCCCCCGGCCGACCAGCGAGAGGACGTCGAGTTCGCGGGGCGTCAGCGCCGCGAGTTCCTTGCGCGCGGTCTCCTGCCTGGACATGCGTCCGCCGCTGAACTGGACGATCACCTTCTGCGCGATCCGCGGTGACAGGTAGGCCGCGCCGTCGGCGACCGCCCGGACTCCCATGATCAGCTCACGGGGGTCGGCCGCCTTGAGAAGGAACCCGGCCGCGCCGGTGGCAAGGGCCCGGGCGACGTACTCGTCCTCGTCGAACGTGGTCAGCATGACGACGGCGATCTCGGGTGCGGTAGCGCGCAACTGCTCGGCCGCGGCCAGGCCGTCGAGGCGCGGCATGCGGATGTCGAGCAGGGCGATGTCCGGCCGGTTTGCCAGGACCACGTCGACCGCCTCGCGGCCGTCGGCGGCTTCGGCGACCACCTCGATCTCCGGATCGGTGGTCAGGATCGACCGCACCCCTGCTCGGATCATGGCCTCGTCATCGGCCAGCACCAACCGGATCACCGGGTGCTCTCCGGGAGCCGTGCGGTCACCGTGAACCCGCCGTCGCCATCCGGCCCTGCGCGCAGTGAGCCGTCCAGCAGCCGGACCCGCTCGCGCAGGCTGCCCAGCCCACTGCCGCCGCCACTCGACGGATCCGGCGTGCCCGTCGCCGCCCCGTTGACCACGGTGACCGTGATCCCCTCGTCATCCCGCGCCACCTCGACTCCCACCTCGGCGCCCGGCGCGTGCCGCGCCGCGTTGGTCAGTGACTCCTGCACCACCCGATGCACGGCCCTGTCCACCAGGGGCGAAAGCGGTCCGGCCGTGCTGTGGAACTCGACGGCCAGCCCGGCGGCCCGCACGCGCTCCACGAGGCTCTCGACGCTCTCGTCCGGCGACTCGGTCGGCGGCTCGGTCGGCGCCCGGCCGTCTCCCGGCCGGTCCTCGCGCAAGACACCGACGGTACGGCGGAGCCGGTCGGTCGCGATGACCGCCGAGGCGCGCAGCTCGGCGGCTGCTTCACGATTCCGCTCCGTCATGTCGGATGCCAGCTCCAGCGCTCCGGCTCGCAGCGCGATCAGCGCCAGCTCATGGCCAAGCGAGTCATGCATGTCAGCGGCGATCCTGGCCCGTTCCCGGAGCAGAGCCCGTTCGGCGATCAACTCCCTCTCCCGTTCGAGCCGCGCCACCCGCTCCTGCCCGGCCCGCACCAGCGCGGCTTGCTGGCCTCGGAAGCGCCCGGCCAGCCACGGCAGGACCACGAACACACCCAGCGTCAGCAGCGCGGTGCCACCGTTCCAGAAGTCCGGCACCATGAAGAACCCCGCAGGGGTCGCGGCGACCGTCAGGACCAGCCAGTCGCGCCGGCTGATCAGATGTCGGCCGTGCAGGTACGCGGCCACGGCCACGACGGCGAACAACAGTTGGCGCCAGGGCGGGACCTGCCCCAGGTACAGCCCGTTGGCGACGCAGACCAGCGCGATCATCGCCAGGATTACCCGGTTTCTCCAGATGGTCCAGCTCTTGCCCGTCTTCATCGCGTGGAGCCTACCGACCGCCAACGGCGCAGCCGCGTCAGTACCGTCACCAGGCCCGCGACGGCCGCCACCACCAGCGTGATCGTCAGTGGCGCGGCATGGTAGGTGAGCTGCTCCCAGGTGACCGTCCTGCCGTTCATCAGGAACGAGATCGTCGCCGGGTACAGCGCCAGCAGCACGGCCGGCAGCAGCATCGGGATCATCCGCAGGCCCACCCGCCGGCCGGGCCGCCCGGCCCAGCGCGCCGCCCACCTGCCCGCCCGCCGTACTCCCAGCACGCCGAGCCCCGCCGCGGCCAACGCGACCAGCCCCAGGATCACCTCGACCAGCTGCCGATCACCGCCAGGAACCTCCGGCGTCTTGCCCTGACTCATGGCCACCAGCCCGGTGAGCACGTCGTAGGTGTCGTCGTAGAGGCCCGCGCTGTTGGTCATGACCGCGAAGCCGTACCCCGTCCTGGGGTCGATCGCCTCCACCGCCGTGTAGGTGAACAGGTTCCCCGCATGCACCAGCAGGTCGGCGCCGTTCACGCTCTGCCTCCCCCAGCCCATGCCGTAGTCGTGCACCTTCGACGGCGCGTGCATGGCCGCCAGGCTCTCCGCTCCGACCAACTGCTTGCCCTGGCCGGACTGGGTGATCAACCACTTCCCCATGTCTCGTGCGTTGGTGACGACACTCCCCGAGCCCCCGCCGTACGAGAAGTCGCGTAGCTCGGAGCGCGGCACCCACACCCCGAACAGCGAGTTGAACCCGTCTGCCGGCCTGACCGCCGGATCACCGACGGCGCTTGCGCTCATCCCCAGCGGCTCGAACACCCGCTCCTTGAGGTAATCCCCGAACCTCCGCCCGCCGGCCACCTCCACCAGCCGCGCAGCCGTCTCGTAGTTGGCGTTGCTGTAGGTCCAGCGCGTTCCGGGATCGGCCGCCAGCTTCCCGTCGCCCAACGCCGCGACATACCCCGCCAACGACGGGGCGCTCTCCGCCGCCCGGAGATCGACCGTCGAGTCCGAGATCCCCGAGGTCTGGTCGAGCAACTGCCTGACCGTGATCTCCTTGGCTCGCGGGTCGGCCATCCGGAAGTCCGGCAGCCGTTCGGCCACCGGCTCGTCCAAGGCGAGCTTGCCGTCCTCGACCAGGGTCATCACGGCCATCGCGGTGAACGACTTGGACAGGGAGGCAACCCGCATCGGCGTGTCCTCCGTGACCGGCTTCCCCGCCGCGTCGCGACCGTATCCCGCCGCGTGGACGACCTTGCCCTGGTGCGTCACGACCGCCGACAGGCCGGGCAGGGCTGTGGATTCCCATGCTCGGGTGAGGTAGGCGTCAATGGCCGCGGATTCGAGCTCCGCGGTGGAGGCAGAGGCGGGTACGGCAGGCGCGAGAACCAGTCCCGCACCCAGGGCCAGGGTCACGAGCCGCATCTTCTTCATGAGCAAGACGGTAGAAATCACCACCCTCCCGGCGACTCTGGCGAACGGCCACGATCACCCCTGACGAAAGGAGGAGAGCCGCCTGGCCCACCGGCCCTCGCATGCGTCCGTGCTCGCCGACCTCGATGATCTGGGAGCCCGGCAGGCCGGCGAGGATCGGTGAGTGCGTGGCACAGATGATCTGGCCGCCCTCCCGCGCGATCCCCGACAACCCGCGCCCCCCGCCAGCGGACACCGTCGAGCAAGGTCAGCACCGGCGCCGCGGTCTTAACTTACGGACGCCGGACGGCTCCGGACGTGCCGGCGACCTTCGACCCGAGGCAGGCCGCCAGGACTTGTGGACTGGGTTACGTGCCGCCGTCGCCCAGCCCGGGTACGAGAACCGAGTCCGCCATCAGCATGGTTGACCACGGCACGCCAGAGCGTCTATTGTCGTGAGCACCTACATATATGACTGTGTACTCATATCACAGCACTTCTTGGCGGCTTGACTCTCTGTAGTCGAGTGCCGCATGCGTAGCCCCAAACAGTGGTCCGTTGATTTTGACATGCCCGCCGTTGGATCGCTCCCAACAGGCAGGATCGATTCGTTCCCCCGGAGGACGCATGAGCACGGTCGAGCGAAATATGGTGATCGCCGGGGAACAACTGGCCGTAGATCACATCTACGACTGTGTGACCCAGGACCGCAAGGCCGTCGAGAGCTTTCGCCTGAGCAACCTGGGAGACTGCCCCGACGCGGGGCTGGTGTCTCACCCTGACCTCCCGAAAGAGTACGGACGCCGCGAAGACCTCGGCCACCAGCCTTTGGTGATCGAGCGGATCGATCTGATCGAGGACCCTGACGACAGGCTCACCTGGTACATCGGCCGTGGCACGGTACGCGACCGCCAGGGCGACCTGGCGCTGGTGAAGTGGACCTCCAAGCTGGCGACCGCCTGGCGGCTGGCCGGCCCGGACAATCCCGGCGACGTACGGCGGCGGCGTCAGCTCCGATGCGAGGGCCCCAAGGTTCTGGACTACAGCGACACCGAGATCCAGGTGATCACCGACAAGGGTGAGACGGTCCCGGCCCCGATCCTGGACGAGGAGCCCGATCCATTCCTCCTCGCCGACCTGGACCTCGCCCGCGACGGCGTCATGCGTGACATCGTCGAGACCATCCAGCGCCACCAGCTCAGACTGGTGGCCGACGATCGCAAGGGCCTGCTCGTCATCCAGGGCGGACCGGGCACCGGCAAGACCGCAGTCGGCCTGCACCGCGTCACCTGGCTGCTGGACAACGAGCATTTCACCGCCGACCAGGTGCTCGTCATCGGACCGCACAAGGCTTTCCTGCAGTACGTACGGGACGTCCTGCCTCGTCTGGGCAGCCGTGGCGTGGCCACCGTGGACGTCGCGGCCCTCTGGCCGGGCGACGTCCGCGCGACCGACCCGATCACCGCCCGCCTGGTCAAGTCGGACGAGCGGATGGCCAAGGTGCTCCACAACGCGGTCGAGAACCTCATCCGAGAGGATCTCGCCATCGACGAGGGGTTCAACTTCCGCGGCGCGCGGCTGGACATGGACAAGGCGGAACTCGTCCGGCTGATGGAAGCAGCCCGCGAAGCCAGGGGTTCCTACCTGGTACGGCGCCGCCGCTTCATCGACACCACGATCGACTGGTTGATGACCCAGTACGCGGAGCTGACCCGGGTCAAGAACACCGACGGCCGGCTCCGTACACAGTTGGAGAAGGTGTCAGCCGTGTCGTCGCTCTTCAACCGGCTGTGGCCGTCGGCCAGCGCCGAACAGGTCTTCCGGCACCTTCTCGCCGACAGGGACAGCCTCAAGGCCGCGGCTTTCGGCGTGCTCACCCTCGACGAGCAGGATGCGCTTGCCCGCCCCCAGGCCAGACGCCTGTCGGACGAACCCTGGTCCGCCGAGGACCTCGTCTGCCTGGAGGAACTCCGCTGGCTTCTGACCGGGGAGAACGAGCGGCGCTACCAGCACCTGATCATCGACGAAGCCCAGGATTTGACGCCCATGCAGGCCAAGTCGCTGGCTCGCTGGTGCCCGTCCGGTTCGATGACGGTCCTCGGGGATCTGGCGCAGACCACGGGCGTCCGCCAGTACGACGTATGGGAGCGCCTGGCGGACATCATGACCGGTCCCGAAGGTTGGCACATCGCGGAACTGGGTGTCGGCTACCGAGTGCCCACCGACGTCATGAAGTTCGCCGCGATGCTCGGTACCAAGATCTCGCCCTCCACATCGATCCCGGCCTCCGTGCGACCGCCATCGGCCGACGCCTTGGAGGTCGCATCGGTCTCCAAGCAGCGGATCGTCGCCGAGACGGTCAGCCGTGCCCAGCGACTGGCGATGAAGGATGGCGACCAGGCACGTTCCGTCGCGGTGCTGACGCCACCGAGCGACGAACTCCATTCCGAGATCGCCGATCGGATCGCCGCCGCCCAGGAGTCCGCCTTGCCGGGGATCGGGCAACAGATCACTGTCATGCCGGCCCACACCGCAAAAGGGCTGGAGTTCGACCATGTCGTGGTGGTCGAGCCGCACCTGTTCGCCGAGCAGAACTCCGCGGGCCTTCGGCAGCTCTACGTCGCTCTCACCCGGTGCACGCAGTCCTTGACGGTGCTCCACTCGTCCCCGTTGCCCGCCGAACTCGGCGGGCCGGTCAAGGCGCCCCTCGCCGTCGAGAAGGCCCAGGTCGCTCCTCCGCCCGCGGGCGAGCGGTTCGCCGACGGCGACGAGTTCCGGGTCTCCCTCAAGGAGCGCGCGGGTACCGACCGTAAGCAGGCCGCGCACGCCCAGCTCAAGCACATGCTCGCCGCCGAGCTGTACGGAAACGAACGCGTGCCCCAGTTGGACACCGACTTCGCCGACATCGTGTGCGAGGGGGCGGATGGGCTCGGCTTCTACGTGATCTCCACGCAGGATGCCGACACCTACGCCGAGCTGCGCGCCCTGGCCCCTCGGCTCCTGGAAGTCGAATGGGCCAGTGCCCAGGAGATCGACCGCCTCTTCCTGGTTCTGCCGAAGGAGCCACAGGACCTGTGGGCGGTCGACGTCATCAAGCGGCTCTTCGACGTCCAGATCATCTGGAGGACCGAGACGGGCTGGGCCGGCCCTTCAGCGGACGCCGCTCTGGGGCGGTGACCGGCACCCGCCTCTACCGCCACGCCTCCACTATGAGCGTCCCGACGTGATTCTGAGCCGGGGCCGGATGGATCCGGGCGCGCACGTCGCGGAACCCGACACCGAGCAGCAGTTCGCGCCACGTTTCCGGCTCGTACGCCCATCGATAGATCCACACCGCCCGGCCAGTGAAGCCATTGCCGTACATGCCCTGCACGCCGTAGCTTCCCGGCACCGCCGACGCCTGCGAGAAGACCAGTTTGCCGCCCTGCGCCAACCGCTCGAATACCAGCGGCAGCAGCCGCTCCGGGTCGGTGAACCACACCGCGCCGAAGATGCTGTAGATCGCGTCCCACTGAGCGCCTGGCAGGTCGGCCAGGTAGTCCAGGACGTCGGCCTGGACGAAGTGGGCGTCGGGCAGATGGCCCCAGGCCGACAACGCGCGCTCGACCTGGACGGGAGAGAGATCGACGCCGGTCGCCACGATGCCCTTGGTCGCCAGCGCGGCCACGGCGTGCCCGCGGCACGACCCGAGTTCCAGCGCGGTGGCAGGGTCGCCCAGCAGTTCCTCACCCGGACCGTGCCCGCTGTACTGCGTCCACCCGAAGGCGCTCTTCAACGCATCCTCTGGATGGTCCTGCGAGACGCCGGAAGCATAGTGATTCCAATAGTCGACGCGGTCGGTGATGGTGCGCATGGACGGTTCCCTGTGGCGCAGCGGACGGAACCCGCGACACCGTACCGGTCGCACCCGCCTGCGCACCGGCGAACACGCTGCTTGAGCCCTTTTCGCTCCGCCAACGGCAGATCGAACCGGGCGCCCAGCCTGAACTCAACGAGCTGCGCCCCTGAGCATCGCCGCCCAGACCCGCTCAGTCTCCGCTGTCGCGGTCCACACCGTCTCGTGGACCACGCCATCCGCGGATCGCCGGACGAACGCTAGCCCGCCCGCGACACAGAACTCGTAGCAGGGCGCGCAACGGCTGCACGTGTGCTCGCGCACCCGGACCCGGACGCACCGAGCGGCAGGAGGAGCCCAGGCGATCCGTTCATGTCCCTCCTGCACAGGAGCCACGTGAAGGCCGTGATACTCCTCCAACAGGTCTGACGCCCCCCTCATCGCCGACCCGCCGTACGAGGCAGCGCGAACCAGGTCGCCTTGCCCGCCAGTCCAGGGCATGTGGCGAACCCCTGCGGAATGCAGCCATAAAGCCCGGCCGACAGCTCCGCAACGATCAGCAGTCCCCGCCCGCGCTCGGCTTGAGCATTCGCACCCCGGCGCACCGGGAGAACGGCGCCGGCGTCGACCACCATGCACACCACTTCGGCCGGATCGACCCGTACCACCAGCTCGTACGGCGCGTCACCGTACAGAACCGCGTTCGTGACCAGCTCGCTGACCATCAGCACGGCGTCGTCAACCAGCTCCCGCCCCAGACCGACCAGCAGGAGCGCGCGCCGGACGAGGTCGCGGGCATCACCGACCGCACGGGCGTCATCCCGAAGCCGCCAGACCATGCTCCGGCCAACAGTGCTTGAACGCTCCGCCACCGCAGCGGCCTTCGCCGATTGAGCGGCTCCCGGCACGATTTCGCCGAACAAGAGCCCGTCCACTACGCCACCTCCCAGATCCATGTAGTCGCTCCCGTGTCACCAGGCATAAGCCGGCCAGAAATGCACTAAGTCCTGGGTCGAATGCAGTAAAGGATAAACTGCTCCTATTCGCGGCTTAAATACTGCATGTCCAGAATCTTCAGCCCTGCCCGATCAGACTGGAAGCAGCGACAGCTTGTGTGACCCACGCCGCTTCACCTGTTATTACTTGCGCTTCCCGCTACACAGAGTGCCTGTGGTGAGCTACATTACGGAATGGAATGGATGACACACCGTTCGGACAGTTCTGTAGTACCGGCCGTCTGATTGGCGTAGGACTCTCGTGCTAATTGCCGGAACAGGAGTCACGGATGCCCGCACCCCTTGAGCTTGACCCCACGGCCAGCCCATTGGCTTTCTTCGGTGCCGAGCTGCGCAAGTTCCGGAAGAGTGCAGGATTGTCCCAGGAACAATTGGCGGAAATAATCAGGTTCAGCCCCAGCCTGGTCGGCCTCATCGAGAGAGCTCAGCGGACGCCGAGCAAGGACCTCGTCCAACGCTGCGACGAAGCCGTGGGAGCCGAGGGGGAGTTGCTCCGCCTCTGGCCTCTCATAAGCCGTGAGGCGAGCCCTCGATGGTTTCGCGAGTGGCTGGACATTGAGCAGGAAGCTCAGAGCCTCCGAACATGGCAGCCTCTCCTCATCCCAGGACTGCTGCAGACGGAGGATTACGCCCGCGCCATGCTGCGTGGCGAACCCGGCGTAACGGAAGAGCAGGTCGAGAAATCCGTACAAGCACGCCTGGAGCGCCAGATCATTTGGTCTCGCCCCAACCCCCCGATGTTCTGGGTACTGCTCGATGAAGGCGTACTCCAACGTCCCATCGGAGGTCGGGTGACTATCCGCCACCAGCTCGAACACCTGGTCCAGATGGCAGCACGGCCACACATCGCTATCCAAGTGGTCCCCATGGCCTTTTGCGCCACCACAGGACTCCTCGGCGGCTTCGTGATCGCCCAACTAGCCGGAAGTCCAGATATCGTGTACTACGAGTCCACGGGGCACGGGCAGATGACTGACCGACCGGAGGACGTCGCTGCGATCCAGATGAAATACGACGCCATCCGAGCTGAGGCACACCCCCAGCATGTGTCTATCGAACTACTCAGAGAGGCAGCCAAGACATGGACGTGAACGACGAACTGAGCACCGCCGCCTGGCGGAAGGCCACCAAGAGCGGATCGAATGGCGGAGACTGCATCGAGGTCGCCCCCTTGTCCGGCGGACGAGTGGCCATCCGTGACACCGACAGCCCAGGGCAGGCTCCATTCGTGGTGACCGCCAGCGTTTGGGACGCTTTCGTGGACGGGGCCAAGCGAGGAGAATTCGACTTCTAGACGGCTGCCAAGATCGGGCTCAACGGGACGGCGCCGTCCCTAGCCCGCCTTCCGAAGCGGCTGAAGACGAACACTGAGACGCATGTCGAGGGCCCCGGTGAGACGTTTCCAGCATGAGGATGGTGGGCATCCGTGCCGCCGGCCTCGAACCGCGCCACAGCCGGATGCTTGCGCTCACCCATGTCGATCACTCCTCGTCCACCGTGTGCGAGCCGGCAACACATCGCTGCATGGCCCGCACAGCTCATTCGATCTCGGCGGTCTCCCGCATCCGCTCTTACGGAAGACCGTGAGCAGGAATCAACGAGTATCCGCCATTCCTATGAGCAGATACTTAGTCCGCGTGATGCCAGTCGTGAATGAGTGGGAAACAGTTACTTCGAGAGTGGCGATGATCTGACGCTCGTACCAGTTACGAAGCTGAGGGACAAGGTCCTCTCTTACTTTACCAGCTATCACTTCGCCCTCTGGAGTCACAAGCTCGAACGCATTTCGAAGGCTGCTTACCCCGCGGAGAGCTCCCACCCTTTCCTGGGTTTCCTCTCCGATTCTCGCACGCTTCAGAACCTCATGAATTCTGCGAGCTTGGGTGGCGCTCAAATTCGCCCTTTGCTCGCCATCGACCGGTGAAAACAGGCTGAGTTCAGCGTCGATACCGGAATCTGCCATTATCCGGAGCAGGCTGTTGAGGTGTTTATGCGTTCGTGGGCCGAGTGGGTACACGTCATCAACTAGGGCGTCCTCGTTGAGATCCTCGGGTTGTGCATCGCGAGCCACGAGGATGAGTCGCTCAACTGCCGCCACCGCGAGTGGCGCGGGGCGGTCTGTCGTCTCCGGGAAGGGAAGTTCTTCTCCAGTTCGAGGGTCAGCAGGAGCTCGCAAGTGGAGGACGATCGAGCCAGGCGCTGTGGCTTCTAGAGAAAGCGAGGTCTGATCTCGAATGTCTGAAGGTATAGAACTGAAGGCAGTCGCGCTCCCACGCAGTGCTTGTCCGATCGACGATACCGTTTCCTGCAGCTCATCCAGAAATGGTCCGAGCGCATCCAGCTTTATCTCAGTGCCGGCGACGGCCGACCCCGTGAGGTCGATACGCACCTTGGGGCGTTTACAATCGTCGAGGCGCGCGAGAATCTGTTCCAATCTGCGCCGCAGGCTTGCCAGGGACAAGCGAACACTCGGAGATGTGTCGTTCGCTCGCTCGGCAATCATGTGTTCGAGTGCTTGGCGCTCCTCTTCGAGGCTGGCGATCCAAGTCATCACCGTACCTCCAAATAGCCCTTGGCCACTCCTGGACGGAATCGGGACCAGGCGTCATGCCAGTAGTCCCGTTCGTTTCGATAGAGACTCGCGCGGTGATCACTTTCGGGGAACACAGAGACTATGTAGCTGTCGACATGCGAATAGGAGAGCTGGCCGCGACTGTTACACAACTCTGTGAGCACGTCACGACGCCACCTCGGAAGGCGATCATAAGCGGGGCCATCCACAAATGTGACGACGTCAATATCACCAGGGCTCAATTTACTAGTGACAAAACTGCCATCTATCCACTGATAGAGCACGGGAGCGAGCTGCTTCATGGCTGCTCTGTGCGACCGCCACTCGCCATAGATTGCCGTCCGGTTGCTTGCGTATGAGAACGCTTCAACAAATCGGTGTTTCACATCCCCGGGCGAACACTGGTATCGCCCCGGAGGGAGAACCCCCTCTTCGGTGAAGGAGGGAAGCGTAATCTGTCGGACGACCGTCAAGGCCCCTCCCGTCGGCAACAGCATAGCTAGACCACAATAGCTGACCTGGTGATAGTTCAGCGGGGACAGTCACAACGACTCTGGGTGTCACCGGGTCGCTCGTGGCCGGATTGTCGCGTCCTACCCGTAATTCACCGGTTCCGACTGCCGTCGAGATGATTCCTCCGGTCACGCTGCCAGAGCCGTATCCAGGTAAGTGATGTCGCCGGTCGCCACGTACAGGCGCCAGCTCAGCAGGCCGTGGCGCGTCACGATGGTGACGCGGACGCCGGCGGTGGCGAGCCAGACGACGAGGTCGGCGAAGTAGCCGTCTCCCGAGCCGATGAAGACCCGTTCGAAGCGCAGGTCGATGCGGTCGCCGATGGCAACCTCCGTCAGCACGCTGTCGGCGCCGTCCGGGCCTGAGCGGGTCAGGATCTGGGCTCCGCAGATCCCGCGGCCGACCTCGACCAGTGAGCGGGGATTTACTCCGACGACGAACTGGTCCAGGGGGCCGACCGGCACTCGCTGCCCGTACTCGCTCATGGTCTGCTCGACCTCCGCCGTGGTCGGCAGAGGTGACGCCGTCAGGTTCTCGATGTCCAGTAAGTGAATCGCACGCCCGTCACGCAGGGATCGCATCGCCCTCACCCTCCTCGGCTATATGACCGGGAAGGCTAGTTGACTGTGAACTCAGTATGCAAGCGACTTCTAGGGTGTGTACACATCAGCTTGGCAGTGCTAGCGTGCTGTCAACGGTTGTGCGGTCGGAACGCTGGAGAAGCGCGTGTCCGTTGATGAGACGCCTGCAAGACTGAGCCGGATGTCCCACTGACTGAAGGAGATGGGCCACCTCGTGGCGAAGCTGACGTTGCCGCAGCTTGAGCGGCACCTGTTCGGAGCGGCCGACATCCTCCGCGGCAAGATGGACGCCTCGGAGTTCAAGGAATACATCTTCGGGATGCTGTTCCTGAAGCGCGCTTCCGACCAGTTCGACGTGGTGCGCGACGAGCTCATCAAGAAGTGGCTCGCCCAGGGCAAGAGCCAGGAGGAAGCCGAGCGGATGGCGGGCTCCCCCGCCTTCTACCGGGGTGAGAGCTTCTTCGTGCCTCAGGAGTCCCGCTGGTCGCACATCCGGGACCACTCCCGGGAGAAGAACGTCGGCAACCTGCTCAACAAGGCGCTGGAAGGGCTGGCCAACTACAACTCCACCGCCCTCGAAGGCGTGCTGGAACACATCGACTTCATGCGCAAGGTCGGCCAGTCGACCATCTCCGACAAGCGACTGCAGCAGCTCATCGACCATTTCCAACGGGTGCGGCTGCGCAACGAGGACTTCGAGTTCCCCGACTTGCTGGGCGCGGCGTACGAGTACCTGATCGGGCAGTTCGCCGACTCGGCCGGCAAGAAGGGCGGCGAGTTCTACACGCCGCGTGGTGTGGTGCGGATGATGGTTCGCCTGGTCAACCCGAGGCCCGGCATGCGCGTCTACGACCCGTGCGCCGGCTCGGGCGGCATGCTCATCCACGCCAAGGAGTACATCGACGAGCACGGCCTGGACTCTCGGGACCTGACCCTGGCAGGGCAGGAGGCGGCGGGCACGACCTGGGCCGTCTCCAAGATGAACATGATTCTCCACGGGGTGCTCAACGCCGACCTGGAGAACGAGGACACCCTCGCCGATCCCAGACACCTCGAAGGCGGAGAGCTCGCCCGCTTCGATCGGGTCCTCACGAATCCGCCCTTCTCGCTCAACTACTCGGCCGCCGACATGAAGCACAAGGAGCGCTTCAAGTACGGGTACGCGCCCGAGACCGGCAAGAAGGCGGACCTCATGTTCGCGCAGCACGTGCTCGCCGTTCTCACTCATGACGGCATCGGCGCGACGGTCATGCCGCACGGCGTGCTCTTCCGCGGCGGCAAGGAGAAGGAGATCCGGGAAGGCATCATCAAGGACGACCGCCTGGTGGCGGTGATCGGTCTGGCACCCAACCTCTTCTACGGCACCGGCATCCCGGCCTGCATCCTCGTCCTGCGCGGCACCGACCCCCGGCCTGCCGAGCAACGCCGCAAAGTGTTGTTCATCAACGCCGACCGCGAGTTCACCGCCGGGCGGGCGCAGAACTACCTCGACCCGCAGCACGCCGAGAAGATCGTCGCGGCGTACGAGGAGTACCAGGACATCCCCGGCTTCGCCCGCGTCGTGGACATCAAGGAGTTGCGGAAGAACGACTTCAACCTCAACATCCGGCGGTACGTCGACAACACCCCGCCGCCCGAGCCCCAGGACGTCCGCGCCCACCTGCACGGCGGCGTCCCCAAGGCGGAGGTGGCAGCCAAGGCGGGACTCTTCGAGGCGTTCGGCATCGACCCGGCCGAGTTGTTCGTCGAGCGCGATGCTGACTACTACGACTTCCTGCCCGAGGGGTGGAAGGCGACCGCCGAGCGCCTTCCCTCGTTGGCCGAGCCCACTGAGGCCCGGTTGCGCAAGGCGTTCTCCGAGTGGTGGGTACGGCACAGCAAGCGGCTGGTCGAACTACCCGACACGCACAAGGTCATGGAGACCCGGGCCGAGCTGCTCGACTCCTTCGTCACCGAGTTGTTGCCCCTGAAGGTGCTCGACCGGTTCGAGCTGGCCGGCATCGTGGCCGCGTGGTGGGGCGAGGCGCAGTACGACATCAAGACACTTGGACTCAATGGGTTCGAAGGCGTGGTCGAGGGCTGGCTGACCACGATCGAGTCGGCGTTCGAGCTGGACGAAGAAGAAGTCGAGTACTGGGACAAACAGAAGATCGCTGCGGAGAAGCGCAAGGCACGTGACCATCGGGTCGTGCCCGCTCTGATCCCGGACTACCTCATGGAGTTGGAGGAGGCAGAGGCGGAGTACGCCGAGTTGAACGCTCAGCTCAAGGCGGCCACGGCCAAACCGTCCGAGGACGACGAGGACGAACCTGCCGAGGAGCAGCTTTCCGGGACCGAACTCAAAAATCTCAAGGCGCGTACGGCCGCCGCCCGCAAGAAGGTCGGCAAGCTGGAGGACCACTTCCTGCCCCGGCTCCGCATGGCTGTTGGCGCACTCGACAACGACTCCCGCCGCGACCTTGTGATCGATGTCCTCCGAACGCAACTCTCAGCCCGCCTAGAATCTTGTACGGCTGCCGCCCGCCGACTGGCCGAGTCGGCATTCCAAACCTGGGCCGAGAAGTATGCGGTCACGTTGCGCGACTTGGAAGCGCAACGCGAAGCGGTTGCGGCCCGCTTGGAGAACTACCTCAAGGAGTTGGGCTATGCGTGAGCATTCGATAGGTATCCCAACGGAGGCTGACTGGCCAGAAAGCATACTTAGAGACCTCTGCCATTTGGTCTCGCGAGGGACAGCTCCAACATACGTCGAGAACAGCCCGGTCCTGGCAATCGGTCAACGCTGTATTCAGAATTCTGGTTTTGACGCCAGCAATGCTCGCCCACACGATCGACGCCACAAGCGCATTCTGTGGGCTGCTCCTGGAGACGTACTTCTCAACTCCACCGGCACTGGAACGATTGGCCGTAGCTGCATCTTCGACAAGTCGAATATGTTCATGGTGGACAGTCATGTGACAGTGATCCGCGTTGACCGAACAAAAGCAGAGCCGCGCTGGATCAATGCACTACTCCGTACAAGTTGGGGCCAGCGACACCTAGAGTCACATTGCTACACAGGATCCACCAACCAGATCGAACTTTCGCGCAGCGAGTTGACATGGATGTCAGTTCCAGTACCACCATCCAGGGAGCAGCGGCGGATCGCGGAGATCCTCGACACTCTCGACGCTCAGATCGAAAACCAGCAAGATGTTCTCGAAAAAATCAAGGCCGTCACAACTGCAGTCATCACTGATGAGCTCACGCGAATCGTCGACTTGGCCGATGCGGTCCTTCCGCTCGTAACACTTGCGAGCATCACGAGCGGCGTGACCCTAGGAACAGAGACTGGCGGTTCAGTCGAGCTTCCTTACTTGCGTGTGGCAAATGTCCAGGACGGATTTATCGACACATCCGAGATGAAGAACGTGCGAGTCAGTCGTGCGGACGCGAAGCGCTACCTGCTCGAAGCAGGAGATGTTCTTCTGACTGAGGGCGGGGACCTCGACAAGCTCGGGCGCGGTGCGGTGTGGGACGCCAGGATTGACCCTTGTATCTGCCAAAACCACGTCTTCCGCGTTCGTTGCGACAAGACTCGCCTGCTACCAGAGTATCTTGCAGCGTATTCCTCATCACACCAGGGAAAGCGCTACTTTCTCAGCATCGCTAAGCAAACGACAAATCTGGCCAGCATCAACTCGACTCAGCTAAAAAACATGCCTATCCCGCTTCCCGCCATCGAACTCCAGAAACGACTTATCGATGTGGCAAGCACTGGAGCAGGGCGAATCGCCAGCGAGTCCGATCGACTGCAGCGCCTGAAGGTATTCAGGCAGGGTTTGATGGAAGACCTGCTGACCGGACGGGTTCGGGTTCCGGAGAGGGAAGCCGTACACGAAAGTCTTTAGCCCCGACTTGGGCAGGCTCCTACTTGTCCCGGTAACGCGGCTATTTGTTCGGGGGAACAATGTTAGACGGTTTACGGAGGGAGTCGGACGGTGGCCGACTACGAATACACGTTGGTGGAACGTCCCCTGATCGAGCAGCTCAAAAGCATGGGCTGGAAACACGCAGCCGGCGCCGAGAAAGGCGCCGTCCTGCCCCTCATCGCCAAGGCGTCCCTGCGCACCACCTTCGACGAAGTGATCCTTGAAGACCACGTACGGGACGCGCTCGCCCGCATCAACCTCGACGACCAAGGCCACCCCTGGCTCGACGACACCAGGATCAGCCAGGCCCACAACGCCCTGACCCGAGTCCCCGCCGCCAGCCTCCTGGAAGCCAACAAGCACGTCACCGACAAACTGATCAACGGCGTCGCCGTCGATGGCCCGGACGGCGGCCGGGACCGGACGGTGCACTTCATCGACTGGAAGACCCCGGGCAACAACGACTTCACCGTCGTCAACCAATTCCGCGTGGACGTCCCCGGCACCGGCGGCAGCAAGCCGATCGTCCCCGACCTCGTCCTGTTCGTGAACGGCATCCCCCTCGTAGTCATCGAGTGCAAGACCCCCACCGAGAGCGACCTCGGCAAAGCAATGGGCCAAATCCGCCGCTACGCCACCGACACCCCGAAACTCTTCCACTCCGTACAGCTGACGGTCGCGACCAGCGGCGAGGACGCCAGGCTCGGCACCATCACCGCCGCCCACGAGCACTACGTCCCCTGGCGCGACCCGTACCCGCTGACCATGACCGAGCTGGCCACCCGGCGGAACAAGACCGAGAAGCAGCTCAGCAAGCAGGAGATCCTCGCCGCGGGCGTGCTCGACCCGGTCAACCTGCTCAACATCGTCCACAACTTCGTCACCTTCATGACCATCGACACCGGCACGACGGTCAAGGTGGCACCCCGCTACCAGCAGTTCCGGGCGGTCGAGCGGACCGTCCACAGGCTGCTGACGGGCAAGCCGGGTCAGCGCGGCGGGATCATCTGGCACACCCAGGGCTCGGGCAAGAGCCTCACCATGACGTTCCTGGTCCGTCGGCTGCGGTCGATCGTGGAGCTCGCGCACTACAAGGTGGTGGCCGTCACCGACCGCACCCAGCTCCAGGACCAGCTCCAGGAGACCATGCAGCTGAGCGGCGAGAAGGTGGACATCGCCAAGAGCAGCGCCCGCGCCAAGACGTACCTCGGCCGGAGCGGCCCCGGCGTCGTCTTCGTGATGATCCAGAAGAACCAGGACGGCTCCCCCAAGGACCGTATGGACCTGGGCGAGGTCAACGCCGACGACTCGATCGTGGTGCTGATCGACGAGGTGCATCGCTCGCACACCGCCTCCCTCGGCTCGAACCTCCGCGAGGCGCTGCCCAACGCCGCCCGGATCGGCTTCACCGGCACACCGATCATGACGAAGAAGGGCCGGCGCAAGACCAGCGTGCAGCTCTTCGGCTCGTTCATCGACACCTACCGCCTCCGTGAAGCCGAAGAGGACGGCGTGATCGTGCCGATCCTGTACGAGGGCTACAGGGTCAAGAGCGCGCTCCGTGACGGCCAGGACCTGGACGAGCTCTTCGAGGAGGCGTTCGAGGACCTCACAGACGAGGAGCGGCAGCAGCTCCAGCAGCGCTGGGCCACCAAGGGGACGGTCTCGACGGCGCAGAAGCTCGTGGACGTGAAGGCCAACCACATGCTGCGCCACTACGTGGACAAGGTGCTGCCCGAGGGCTTCAAGGCCCAGGTGGTCGCGCACGACCGGGAGACCACGCTGCGCTACCGGGAGGCGCTGCTCGACGCCCGCGACGAGCTGGTCAGGGACGTCATGAACCTGCCGCCGAAGCTGCTGGACCGCGACCCTGACGACCTGAGGCCGCGCCAGGCCCAGCTCGTCCGGGCCTACCGGCAGCTCGACCTGCTCAAGCGGATCGACTTCGTGCCGGTCATCTCCAAGGGGGACGCGGAGGGCGAGAGCCGGTTCGACGAGTGGACCGACGAGAACAAGCAGAAGGCGCGTGTCGACGGCTTCACCCGGCCCTTCGGGGAGAACGACATCGCCTTCGTGATCGTCAAGTCGATGCTGCTGACCGGCTTCGACGCGCCGATCGAGCAGGTGATGTACCTGGACCGCAAGATGGAGATGCACGACCTGCTCCAGGCGGTGGCCCGGGTCAACCGTACGGCCGACCGCAAACCGTACGGCTACGTGGTCGACTACCGCGGCGTGGCGCAGAACCTGGTGGACGCGCTGCGCGTCTACGCCGACGACAGCTTCGACTCCGGGGAAGGCGGGGACGTCGCGGACGCGCTACGCGAGATGCGGGTCGAGATCGCCAAGCTGGAACCGCAGGTGCAGCGGCTCCGGATGATGTTCCGCGATCACACCGACGTGGACGGCTGCGTCCTGGACCTGGCCGATCCGCAGCTGCGCGACAGGTTCAGCGCCGAGCTGGCCATCTTCGCCCGTACGGTCAACACGGTCCTGCCCGATCCGGCCGCGAAGCCGTACCTGCCGGACCTCAAGCGGTTCATGGTCATCAAGCTGACCGCGAACCGGCGCTACTACGTGGACGGCGGAGAGTTCGATCCCGGCGCGTACGGCAAGAAGATCAAAGTGCTGATCGACGAGCACGTGATGTCGCTCGGCATCGAGCAGCAGCTTCCGCCCATCGCGCTGACCGCGGCCAACTTCGCGGCCAAGGTCGAGGAGATGACCGGCGGCTCGCGGTCCAAGGCGTCGGTGATGGAGAACGCCATCAGGCACCACATCGAGGTGCACCGCGGCCAGGACCCGGCCCGCTACCAGCTCCTCAGCGAGCGTTTGGAGCAGATCATCACCGAGCTCAAGGACGAATGGGACCAGCAGCTGCTCGCGTTCAAGGATCTGATGGAGGACATCGTGGCGGATCGGCGGGACAACCCGCACAACCTCAGTTCCGTCGAGAACGCCCTGTTCGGCCTGCTGCTGACCGAGCTGGCCACCTCCGCCGAGGACGTCGACGACCCGCGGTACGTCGAGGCCAGCCGGGAGATCTACCAGAAGGCGGCGCGGACCGTCCACCGCCTGGACTTCTGGAAGAAGAGGCAGGACGTGGAGGACTTCCGCAAGGAGATCCTGGAGATCCTGGTCACCCACGATCTGGGCGATTTCCATCGGCTGGGTCCGGTCGCCGACATGGCGCGTGACGTGGTTCAGCAGAACCGGGCGGATATCCCGAGGGCATGAGCCTGGCATGCTGGTGACCGTGAGTGATTTTCCTGGAGTCCTGCGGGTCGGCGACCTTGAGGTCGCCGTCTCGGTCAGTGAGCGCCGCAAGAGCGTGCGGCTCACGGTGGAACGGGACGCCTCCATCACCGCGGTCGTCCCCTCGCAGGTTTCCCGTACCGAGCTGACCAAGGTGGTCGAGGCCAAACGTTCGTGGCTCTACGGCAAGGTCGCCGAGAAGCGGGATCTCGGCGAGGCGCCGCCGGACAAGGAGTTCGTCTCCGGTGAAGGGTTCCTGTATCTCGGTCGTTCGTACCGGCTGCGCGTCGTCGACTCCGGTGACGTACGCCTGATCCGCGGGAGGCTGGAGCTGGCCCGAGGCGGTGGCGCGAAGGAGCTGGTCGACTGGTACCGCCGGGTCGGCGCGCCCTGGCTGACCAGGAGGGTGCAGCCGTGGGTGACGCGGATCGGGGTCGAGCCGAGCGGGCTGCGCGTGCGCCCGCTCGGCTATCGCTGGGGCTCGTGCTCCCGTGACGGCCAGGTCAACATCCACTGGGCGACGATGCAGCTACCGCCGACGTTGATCGACTACGTGCTGGTGCACGAGCTGGCGCATCTCCACCGGGCCGATCACGGCGCCGAGTTCTGGCGGATCGTGGAGCGGGCGCTTCCCGGTCATGAGGACTACCGCGAGCGGCTCCGCCGTACGGGACATGATCTCTGGCTGCCGGAAGAGGGCCGATAGATGCGCGACGACGTCACGGTCAACGCGGCGGACATCGCCCGGCTTGCCGACGTCGGCCGGGCCGCGGTCAGCAACTGGCGCAAGCGGTTCGACGATTTTCCCCAGCCTGTGGGCGGAACCGCGACCAGCCCGGCCTTCTCCCTGGTCGAGGTCGAAGGCTGGCTTCGCCGGCACAACCGCTACGTGGAGGTGGCGCCGGTCGAGCGGCTCTGGCAGAGACTCCGCTCGGCCACCGACGACCTGCGGCTCGGCGAGGCCGTGGGATTCGCCGGGACCGTGCTCCTCCGCCTCCAGCGGGAACCCGGCCTCGATGAGAAAACCCTGTTCGTCGAGATGCGGGAAACGGCTCCGTACGGCCTGGACGTCGATGCGGGGCTCGTCGCGGCTATCGTCGAGGTGGGCCGGGCCGAAGGGCCGGCCGAGGCGTTCGACGGCATCTGTGATCGCTATGTGGATCTGCACTCCCGCCGACTGCTCGCCACCCCTCGAGACGTGGCCAGGCTCATGGCACGCATCGGCGACACCTCCGGCCGTACGGTGCTCGACCCGGCATGCGGAATAGGGACGCTTCTCCTCGAATCCTCCGGATCGCTCACCCTCGGCCAGGACGTGAGCGAGAGCGCGGCCCGCCTGGCCGCCCTCCGCCTGCGGTTCCACGGCTACGAGTCGCGCGTCGAGACGGGTGACTCGCTGCGCGCCGACGCCTTCGCCGGGGAGCAGGCCGAGGTCGTGATCTGCAACCCTCCCTTCAGCGAGCGCGGCTGGGGCTACGAGGAGCTGACCAGCGATCCCCGCTGGGAGTACGGCCTGCCGCCCCGTGGCGAGTCCGAACTGGCCTGGGTGCAGCACTGCCTGGCACACGTCCGGCCCGGTGGCACGGTGGTCATCATGATGCCGGGCGTCGCCGCGAGCCGCCGGCCCGGTCGACGGGTCCGCGGAAATCTGCTGCGTGCCGGAGCACTCCGGGCGATCATCACGCTCTCGGCGGGCGCCGCTCCCGCTTCCAGCGGAGCTCCCGACCTGTGGGTCCTGCGCCGTCCCGAGGCCGGCGTCGCACCACCGTCCGAGGTGCTGATGGTGGACGCCGGAGAGGATCTCGCGCTCGCCGAAACCGCCTGGCAGGCGTTCTGCTCGTCCAAGGGCCTTCCCCAAGGCAGCGACGCCGTGAGGATCATCGACCTCCTGGACGAAGAGGTCGACCTGACGACCAGCCGTCGGATCACGGTCCTCAGGCAACCGGACGCGTCGAGCTTCTCCGCCCTGCGTGAGAAGGCGGCGGCACTGGCCAAGTCACTGGCCGCCACCCTGCCTCGCCTCTCGGCCACCCAAAGGCACGAACGAGCGATGTCCAGCATCGGAGAACTCGCCCGTGCCGGGGTCGTGACCATCCTGCAAGGCCCGCTCAAACTCCCCGGCGAAGGGGAGCTTCCCGTCCTCACCACGAAGGACCTCCTGCTGGGACGAGCGCCCACGGGTCGCAGCGCCGACGCGCCCGGCCTGGCGCGGGTGGAACGCGACGACATCGTCTCTCCGATCGTCACGGACAGCGGCTGGTTCCCCCGTGTCATGACGGAATCAGGGGCGGTCCTCGGCCCTCAACTCCTGCTCATCCGCACCGACCCCGACCGGCTCGACCCTCACTTCCTGGCCGGATGCCTGCGCGCGGCCAGCAGCTCACGAGTTCGGCACGGTACCTCTGTCCGGCTCGATCCCCGTCGTGCGCAGGTGCCCAGACTGGCCATCGACGAGCAGCGCCGGTACGGGGAAGCCTTCCGCCACCTGCTGGCCTACGAGGACGCCACCCGCGCGCTGCGCGAGATCAGCGATAATCTCGTGGCGGCCGGCATCGACGGCCTCTTCAACGGAAGCCTGCATCCCGAGTGATCCGCCCTTTGTGGAGGCATGGGTGACCCTCGTCCTCGATCGCTACCGGCTTGACCCCGTCCACCTGGGCAGGGGCGGTATGGGCGTGGTGTGGGGCGCCCAGGATGAGAAGCTCGGCCGCCGGGTGGCGATCAAGTTCATCCGGTTCCCGGATGGGATGCCTGATCCGGAACTTGAGGCCCGGTTCACCCACGAGGCGAAGATCATGTCGAGGCTCGCCCACCCCGGTGCGCCCGTGTTGCATGATTTCGGCAGCTATCAGGACCCGGCGCGGGGAAGCCGCCTGCTCATGGTGATGCAGTTCGTCGAGGGCACCGGGGTCGACGACGTCGTCGCCGAACACGGGCCTCTCCCGCTGGGATGGGTCGCGTCCATCGGCGCCCAGGTAGCGGCCGTGCTGGCGGCGGCGCACGAGCTCGGCATCCTGCACCGCGACCTGAAGCCGCCCAATCTCATGCTGCGCCGGGACGGTTCCATCCAGGTGGTGGACTTCGGCCTGGCGCTGATGGACGATCCCGCGCTGACCAGGCTGACCAGAACCGGCCAGCAGCTCGGCACCGCCGCCTACATGTCCCCTGAGCAGGTCAGTGCCGGCCAGCCCACGGAGAGAAGCGACATCTACTCGCTGGGCGCCGTGCTGCACGAGCTCCTCACCGGGCGGCATCTGTTCACCGGACCGTCCGAGTACAGCGTGATGGACCAGCACATCAACGCGCGTCCCGTCGCGGTCGGGCAGCTCCGGCCGGACGTCCCGAGGGCGCTGGACGAGCTGATCCTCGCGATGCTGGAAAAGCAGCCGGAGGATCGCCCGGCGACGGCGGCCGAGGTGCATGATCGGCTCATGCCGTATCTGGCGGGGACGGGTCCGCTCGGCGACATGGCCACCCCCGGATCCAGCCCCACCAGGATGTACGCGCACGCGATCAGCCGCACGCTCACCGACGGAGTCCGATCATCGGTCCCCGCCACGATGAACGCTCCCGCAGATGACCAGTTCAGCCGCAGCGACATCAGGCTCGCTCGCAGGCGGGCGATGTCTCTCGTCAAGGAGTCGCGATACGGAGACGCGGCGGACGTGCTCGCCCGGACCGCCGCGCCGGCGAGCGACAACCTGGGTGCGGTGGACCCGGATGTGATCGGCCTGCGCTGGCAGCTCGCGAATGTCCTGTTCGACTGCCAGGACCACCGGCGGGCCGCACGCGAGTTCCAGCGGATCGCGGACGACCTGCTCCGGCAGGCGGCGCCCGACCACGAGCAGATATCCCAGTGCAGGCTGCAGGAAGCCACCTGTCACCTCCACGCGGGCGATCCCGAGCTCGCGCTCCACATCATGCGCGAGCTGCTGGCGGACGAGACGAGCCGTTTCCCCGAGGACGACGCGCGGCTCCTGGAACTGCGGCGCCAGGTAGGCGAGCTGGAAGTCGGCATCGGTGCCGTTGACCAGGCCCGATCAACGCTCAGCAACCTGCGCGATGACCTCACCCGGCTCTACGGTTCAGACCACGGTGCCACCATCCGCGTGTCCGAACTGCTCGCAAGCCTGGCCTGACCTTCTCCTCGTCCGGAGAGCTGTGGATGCGTTCGTCAGCCGGGGTCCGTGTCCAGGACGTAGCGCAGGTAGAAATCCGGTTTGGCCAGGAAGCGCCGCCAGTCGTCGACCAGTTGCAGGTTCTGCCATTCCGTCGTGCGGAGGCCGTGTTCGCCGACCTCGATGATCTGGGAGCCCGGCAGGCCGGCGAGGATCGGTGAGTGCGTGGCGCAGATGATCTGGCCGCCCTCCCGCGCGACCCGGTGCATCAGGCCGACCAGGCGCAGGCATGAATGGAACGACAGCGCCGCTTCCGGCTCGTCCATCAGGTACAGCCCCGGCCCCGACACCATGCGGTCGAGTACGGTGAAGAATCCTTCGCCGTGGGACTGCTGGGCGAGGTCGTCGTCCCAGTACCCCGGCAGGCCCGACACGTTCCGGCCGAGGTTGAACAGCGTCTCGGCGCGGAAGAAGAACGCCCGCCGCTTGCGGCGAGGGCCGTGCAGCAGCCGGAGTCCGGTGGTGGTGAGTTCGGCGTCGAGGACCGCGCCCAACGCGGTGGGCTCGCCGGTCGAGGAGTACCTCGTCCCCGCCTTGCCGCCCTCGGAGTTGATGCCGCACACGTCGGCGATGGCCTCGACCAGCGTCGACTTCCCTGACCCGTTCGCACCGACCAGGAAGGTGACCGGCTGGGTGAAGGTCAGCCCGTGCTCGACGAGATCGCGTACCAGGGGCAGGTCACCTGACCAGCCGCCCGGTGAGCGGGGAGCCGCGAGGCGCGTCAGCAGCATCGTCGGGCCCCCTCTGGTGCGGTGTGGCCGGGCGGCACGCTAGTGGTCCTCCGGGGTGCGGTCGAGGATCAGGTCGGCGGCGCGGGCGAGGACCTGGGCCCGGGTGCGGTCGCCGTGGTCGGCGACGAGGAAGTGCTCACCGATGGCCACGCAGAAGGCGAGCATGCTTCGCGCCTCGACCTCGTCCGGGTCGGAGCAGAAGGTGCCGATCATCTCGCGCAGCAGCCCCATGCGCCGGTTGTCGACCCGCCGCAGGCGCTCGGCCACCGCCTCGTCACGCCGGGCCCAGTCGCGGACGGCGAGGTCGATGGGGAGCAGGCGGCCGCTGGAGAAGGTGAGCATGCCCGCGCGCTGGATGCGGGCCTTCGGGTCGCCGCCTTCGCGCTCGACGCGGTCGAGGACCTCGTCCACGCTCTCCCGCTCCCAAGTGTCGAGCATCGCCGTCAGGAGCGCGTCGCGGTCGGCGAAGTAGCCGTAGAAGCCGCCTTTCGTGACGCCGAGCCGCTTGGCCAGCGCCTCGATCCGCACGGCGTCGGGACCTCCGGCGGCCAGGGTCCGCAGCCCTTCCTCGATCCACTTCTCACGCGGCGTCCGGGTCGCGCCCACGATGTGTGCCACCTCACCTCTCAACGATATATACGCCGCCGTATAGTACGCGCTAACCTCCATTATACGGCTGCGTATATATCGAAGGAGGCGGGCGGATGACCGGCTCGTCAGTGGAAAGCGCGGTGGGGAGGCGGGTGCCCGAGTCCGTCCGCGCCCTCAGTTCCTTGTCCCGGATCGACTACGCCGACCTCTTCACGCTCTCCACCGGGCAGAAGGCCGCCCCCGAGCAGTGGGCCCGCGCGATGTTCGGCGACGTTCCCGACGCCGGGGAGCGGTTCATCTGGGGCGTCCTCCTCGGGCTGCGTCTGAGCCGGGAACGATCGCCGGACACGGTGGCCGGGTGGCGGATCAACGGACGCGGCGGCGACTGGATCCGGCTCGAAGCCGCGTCCTGGTTCCTGTCCTGCGAGCTTCTCGTACGGACGAGCGGCGGGCAGGTGTCACTCGGGACCTTCCTGCGCTATGACCGGCCCCCGGGCCGCGGCGTGTGGCGCGCGCTGTCGGCGGTCCATCGCCTGCTGGTGCCGGGCGTGCTCCGTGACGCCGAGAGGCGGCTCCGCGGCGTTCGTTAGCCGGCCGGCGTCCATGACGCCGCCGTGAGCCTGTGCGGCCGGGCCGGTTCCCTCCGCCTGCCGGGGGAGGAGGCATCCGCTGATCGGCGCAGGCGGGGGCGGCCCAGCCCCGCCTGCCGGATATGGCATGTTTTATCCAGTCTCAATACGATCTAGCCATGCCGGATGAGACATGACGATCAGAGTGGTCATCGCCGACGACCACGCCATGATCAGAGCGGGCCTGCGGCTGGTGGCGGAGAACGCCCCCGGCGTGGACGTGGTCGGCGAGGCGGCCGACGGCGTGGCGGCCGTCGCGGTGACGCGGCGCGAACGGCCGGACGTGCTGCTGCTCGACATCGCCATGCCGCGCCTGGACGGCCTGGCCGCCGCCACGACGTTGCTCGCCAACCCCGCACCGCCGCGGATCGTGATGCTGACGACCTTCGGCAGCGACGAGAACCTGCACGCCGCCCTGCGTACCGGGGTCAGCGGCTTCCTGCTGAAGAGCTCGCCCCCCGAGCACCTCGTGGAGGCGGTGCGGGTCGCGGCGGCGGGCGACGGGATGATCGATCCGGCGGTCACCCTGCGGGTCATCGCGTCCTTCGCCGCGCAGCCGCTCTCGCCGCCTCCGGAGCTGGACACCCTCACCCCGCGCGAGCTGGACGTGCTGCGGCTGCTGACCCGTGGCCTGTCCAACCGGGAGATCGCGACGGAGGCGGGGATCAGCGAGGCGACGATCCGCGGCCATGTCGCCCAGGTCCTGCGCAAGCTGGGCGTGCGTGACCGTCTCCAGGCGGTGGTGTTCGCCTACGAGTCCGGTTTCGTCCGCCCAGGCCGGCCATGACGCGCGGCGGAGGCTGGCGGCCGAGCCGGCTGGACGTGCTGCTGGCGCTCGCCGTGGTCGTCGCCGGGCAGGTCGAGTCGTTCGGGCGGCAGGGGTTCGAGCCTGGCCAGATCAGCCGGCCGGTGCCGCTGGCCGTCGGCGCGGCCGCGGCCGGGGTGCTGCTGCTGTTCAGGCAGCGGTTCCCGATGAGCATGCTGCTCGCGCTGGTGGCCGTGGGCTTCGGCGTGCGGGAGGTCACGGACGCGGGCTACTACGCCGCCTGGCACTTCTACTCGACGCTCATCCTGGTGCACACCGTGGCCAGCGCGGCGGAGCTGCGTTCCCGGCGGGGGCTGGCGGGGTTGGGGAGCGTGCTGCTCGCGTACGCCTACTTGCAGACATTTCAGCACAACGACCTAGCGGAAGTGCTGATCAGCGCCATCTTCGTCGGCGTCGCGTACGCCAGCGGCATCCTGTTGCGCCGCCAGATCGACCAGACGCTGCGCGTCACCCGGCAGGCCACCCGGCTGGAGGTCGAGCGCGAGGAGCGCGCCCGGCAGGCGCTCGCCGGCGAGCGGGCGCGGATCGCCCGCGAGCTGCACGACATCGTCTCCCACAACGTCAGCCTCATGACCCTGCACACGGGCGGCGTACGGATGATGCTCCGCGACGACCCGGACCGCGAGCGCGAACGCGCGCTGCTGACCGGCGTCGAACGGGCGGGCCGCGAGGCCATCGAGGAACTGCGGCTCATGCTGGGCATGCTGCGCAGCCCTGCCGCCGCCGGCGCCGAACCGCACGCCGCCGGGCTGGACCGGCTCGACGCCCTCGCCGCCCAGGTCGAGGAGGCCGGTCCGGCCGTGGACCTGCGGGTCGAGGGCGATCCCAGGCCGTTGCCCCCGGGCCTGGACCTGTCGGCGTACCGGGTGGCCCAGGAGGCGCTGACCAACGCGCTGAAACACGCGCGGGCGACCCGGATCGCCGTCACCGTCGCCTACGCCCCCTCCTCCGTCACCGTGGAGGTCACCGACGACGGCCCGGGCGGCGGAGAGGGCGGCGGCAGCGGGCACGGCCTGATCGGGATGCGTGAACGCGTCGCCATGCACGGCGGCGACCTGTCGGCCGGGCCCCTGCCGGGCCGCGGCTACCGCGTGCGCGCCAGGTTCCCGACCGGCTGATCCTGCTCGCCGGCCCACTCGGCGTCGCTCATCCGTACGATGCGCAGACCGATGATCCCGGCCCCCGCCACGTACAGCAGCCCGCCCACGACCGTGCCGATCGGGAAGATCGGCGCCGTGAAGATGCCCGCGAGGATCGCGAACGGCGCCCACCAGGGCGCGCGCCGGCAGTACGCCAGCACGAGCCCGAGCCCGAACAGCCCGAAGATCCCGGCGAAGCCCGGGATCTGGAACCCGAACACCACCCCCGGATCGCCGAACGCCTGGTCGCCGAGCGCGGCCCCCTCGGCGGGCGGCAGCGAGCGCTCCAGCCGCGCGTAGAAGTAGTCGCCCAGCATCAGCGCGGAGAAGTTCACCACGCCGAGCAGGGCCAGCCCGCCCGTGATGTGGCCGAGGAGCACGGCGCGGCGGCGCACCAGGTGGATCATGCCGACGATGCCCGGGACCAGCAGCACCCAGCTCCAGTGCAGGATCGCCGCGCTGACCGACACCTGCTCCAGGTAGCGCCCGTAGACGCCGACCGTGTCCCCGCCGCCCTGCCGCAGGGCGGGGTCCGCGACCACGGCTATGAGATACAGGACAGGCGCGACGATGAGGCTCGTTCCGGCGGCGAGCCTGCGAAATCTGATCGGATCCGACAACGACATGGTGGTCCCCTTACTGGCCTTCGATGGCAACGAAGGCTAGGAACGCCGGACCGTCCCCGTCATCCGCCGCCGGACCGACCCGCACCCCGCCGATCTACCGGGTCGCGGCGCATCAGGCCGCCGGGTCGCGGCGCATCAGGCCGCCGGGTCGCGGCGCATCAGCAGGTGGCCCCGGCGGAACCGTTCGTCCTCCAGAGGCTCCCGCAGCATCCGCGCCACCTCGACGAACCCCTCCTCGCGCGCCAGCCCGGCCAGCTCGTCGATCGGCCACCGGTAGGCCGGGGTGACCCGGTGGTCGAACTCCACCACTGGGTCGCCCTCGGACTCGAAGAACCCGACCAGGAGATGTCCCCCTGGCGCCAGCACCCGGCGGAACTCGGCGAAATACGGCGGCAGCTCCGGCGGCGGGATGTGGATCATGGAGTACCAGGAGAGCAGCCCGCCCAGCTCCCCGTCGGCCACGTCGATCGCCCCCATCGAACCGACCTCGAACCGCAGGTCAGGGTAGTCCGCTCGGGCGATCTCGATCAGCGCCGGAGACAGATCGACCCCGAAGGGGTCCAGCCCCAGATCCCGCAGATGCGCCGTCATGTAGCCGGGCCCGCACCCGGCCTCGACGACCCGCCGCACCCCACCGGCCCGGACCAGGTCGGCGAACGCGCCGACCACCGACCGATCCAGCGGCAACCGGTCGAGCGAGCCCCGCACGAAGTCGGCGTACAGGTCGGCGAGCGCGTCGTAGGCACCCGCGATCACGTTCAGATAGGGGGAGGATTCAGCCACGGCGGACGACTGTAGCCCATCGGCCCGCCGTCTTCCCGGGCTCGGGGTCAGGTGGCGGATCCGGCGCCCGCTACCGCATCGGGGCCTACCGGTTCTGGCACCGGCACGTGGCAATCCTCCTCAACGGCACCCCCGACCCCGACTACACCGCCCACGCCGTCCTGGCCGCCCTGTCGGCCGAACACGTATCCGCCCTCCTGCCGGAACTGGGAGACAAACGCATACGCGCCGGCCTCCACCACCTCACACACGCGGCCCACTCGAACGCCCAACGCCCGTAGCGGCCCTCAGAAGGCACCCCGGCTAGCACGACCCACGGTGCGTGGCGCGGATCTCCGACCGGCGCGAGCGACGCAGGTGACTCCGGTCCCGCGCGCTCACGTAGCCTGCCGGGGATTGTCCACCAGGCTGAGCAGGAAGGCCAGATCGGCCGTCAAGAGCCGAGGCCTCCAGGACGGCCCGGTTCAGCGGCCGTAGCGGCTCTTCAGGGGTCGTCGCTTCCATCGGCGGCCTGACGAGCGCACGACGGTCCGGGCAAGCGCTTTCCGACCGATTGATCCCATGTCCGCAGCCTGCCGTCAACCGCGGGCCCTCCCGCCTCCAGGGCGACCAGCGGCGGCCCGTGAAACGTTCAGCGCCTCGCGGCCGCGCACCGGGACCCGTACGCATCGGGCGGCGGGGCACGTGGCGAACCCTGCGGAACGCAGCCGTACAGCCCCAGCCGACCGCTCCGCCACGATCGGCACCCCCCCGCCCGTGCTCGGCTTGAGCCTCTGCACCCCGGCGCACCGGGCGAACGGCTCCGGCATCGACCACCATGCACACCACTTCGACCGGAACGACCCGCACCACCAGCTCGTACGGCGCGTCACCCTCCCCCAGCGCCTTGACGCGCGACCGCTGGGCGACATACTGGCGGCAGTCGACGCGCCACAGGGGCACTCATGACTCGATCCTTCGCCGGCTCGGCCCTTCGTCTCGTGAGGGTCGCGGGAGCCGCCCTGGCGGTCTGGGGCGTCGCCTACGTGATCAACGGCGCTACGCAGGCGGGCGCGTACGTCGGCATCCGCGTGGCGACCGACGGGCCCCCGCCACTTCCCTCCGGGGTCGTACTCGACGAGGGGGAGTTCGGGCTGAACGTCTGGGGAGCCACCGTCGGCGAGCAGGTGCTCTCCCGCGCGGACGTCCTCCTGGGTGGGCTGTGCGCGGGCCTGGCCGCGCTGGTGCTGAGCGTCACCGTGAAAGGGCGGCCTTTCACCAGGCGTGATTCTGCCGGGCTCGGCGCTCTGGCCGTCGTTTCGAGCCTCGGCTCCTTGCTTCCTGGGGCCGCCGCGGCGGCCGTGCTCGACCGGGCGGGACTCACCGAGCACTTCGTCCCGTCATCCACGCTGTCGTGGATGCCGATCGCGGGCGCTGGGCTTCTTCTCGGGATGGCGCTGGCGTTCCGGACTCGCGACGCGGACGCTGTTCCGCGGAGCGGTTCCCCGGTGCCTCTGCGCTCGTGGTGAACTGAGGGGTTCCGGCGGTCCGTACGCTCTCAGCGTGACCTCCAAAGCGCCCTGTCCGGCTGCGGCCCCCATAGCCTGAAAACGCGAGGACGGGATCCGACGTGCCGGGAGCGCCGATGAGTGTGGAGATCGTGTACGAGACGCACTCGATCAGCGTCCACAACGAGACCGGCATCGCGAGCGGCTGGTTGCCCGGCGAACTGTCCGAACGCGGCCTGGCCCTGGCCGCCGAACTCGGCGAGCGCCGCCGCGACGACGGGCTGGACGCGGTGTTCAGCTCCGACCTGTACCGCGCCGTGCAGACCGCGCGGGTCGCCCTGGGGGACTCGGGCATCCCTCTGTTCCAGGACCGGCGGTTGCGCGAGTGCCATTACGGCGAGTTCGACGGCATGCCGGTGAGCCTGCTGGAGGCACGGCGTGCCCGGCACATCAACGAGCCGTGGCCCGGCGGCCAGAGCTACCGGGACGTGGTGGAGCAGACGAGCGACTTCCTGGCCGAGCTGGCGGTGGAGTGGGACGGCAAGAAGGTGCTGCTGATCTCGCACTCGGCCAACCGCTGGGCCCTGCAGCACCTTCTGCACGACGTGCCGCTCGCCGAACTGGTCGATCAGCCGTTCGACTGGCAGCCCGGCTGGACGTTCCATCTGCCCGGAGGGTGGGTGGGGCGGCGGGTTCAACGGCCGTAGCGGCTTTCAGCGGTCCCGGGACATCCAGGCGTCGAGCTCACGCCCCGGCGCGGGGCGGAAGGAGAGCGTAAGAAGGCCGTAAGGGCGCCGGGCCATCCTGGGAACCACGGAAACCCCGAAAGGACACCTCATGCGCACCCTCAAGCTCCAGGTCCAGGTCACCGTCGACGGCTTCATGGCCGGTCCGGACGGCGCCATGGACTGGTTGGCCGGCCAGTGGAGCGACGACCTCAGCGAGCACGTCAACGCGCTCACGAAGTCGGTCGATCTGATCGTGCTGGGCCGCAAGCTGGCCGAGGGCTTCATCCCGGCCTGGGCGTCCCAGCCGGAGGGCGAGGACCAGGAGTCGATCGACTGGATGAACCGAACCCCCAAGGTCGTCGTCTCCAACACCCTCACCGAGTCGCCGTGGGAGAACGTCACCGTGGCCGGCGGCGACCTGACCGAGATCGTCAACCGGCTGAAGGCCCAGCCCGGCGGTGACCTGATCGTGTACGGCGGCGGCACGCTGGTGTCGAACCTGATCGCCGCGGGTCTGATCGACGAGTTCCACCTGTTCGTGAACCCGACCGCGACCGGCGGTGGCATGCCGGTGTTCCCCGCGGGGGCCTACCAGCGGCTCCGCCTGGTCGGCTCGCGATCGTTCGACTGCGGGATCGTCGGGCTGCACTTCGAGCCGGCGCGCGGCTAGGAGTGCGGCAAAGCGGCGGGCAAATCCTGTTGGTACGGCAGGGGCTCACCTCGCGCGAGCCCCGGTTCCCCCGGGGATGCCTCACCAAGAACCGCTAGGTGAGGACGGCACCTAGGGGCGCGATCCACCTACTTGTCCAGGGACGGCGTGGCAATACCGAAAGAGTCACGTACGACCTGGGACAGGAAGGGGCCATCCGCCGTGGACGCGAACGGCATCGACGCCGTGCCCGGTTTCCGGGCTGCGCTGGCGGTGGCGGACGCCGTTCTGTACGAGGGCTACCTGCTGTATCCCTATCGCCGTTCCTCGCCGAAGAACCAGGTCCGGTGGCAGTTCGGCGTGCTGCTGCCGGAGCCGTGGGCCAGGGCGCACGGGCTGGAGGGCGGCGGGGTCGCGGGCTCCGCCGAGTCGTGGTGGCAGCAGACCGAGTGCCTGCTCGTCGCGCCCGCCGACGCCGTCGTGCGCGGCCGGGTGCGCTTCCTACAGGTGCGTCGCCGTACGCCCGAGGAGCGGCTGCCGGACGGCGGCCACCGGGAGGCGGACCGGGTCGGCGAGGCGCTGAGCTTCGACGAGGCGGTCCCGCGCGAGCTCGACGTCCGAGCCTCCGTGGCGGAGTTGCGGGCCGGTGAGAAGCAGCTCGACCTGCGGGTTCCCGGCTTCGAGACGGTGAGCCCGCTGCCCGGCTCGGCCGGGCGGACGCGCTGGCGCGAGTGGCCGCTGCGGGCGCGGGCGAGGCTGTCGCTGACGACCTGCGAAGGTGCGGCGCCGGACGGGAGCGCCCTGTTCAGGCTACGGGTGCGGCTCGAGAACGCCGGTGGGGGGCCGTCGCCGGAGACGCCCAGGGAAGAGGCGCTCCGGCACGCGTTGATCGCCTGTCACACGTTGCTGACCGTGCCCGGCGGCCGGTTCGTCTCGCTGCTCGAACCCCCGGACTGGGCGCGGGAGGCGGCCCGTGGCTGTGTCAACGCGCACACGTACCCGGTGCTGAGCGGCGACCAGGTGGTCCTGTCGTCGCCGATCCTGCTCTACGACAACCCGCGGATCGCGCCGGAGAGCCCCGGTGACCTGCACGACGCGGCGGAGATCGACGAGATCCTGTCGCTGCGCACGCTGACGCTCACCGACACGGAGAAGCGCGAGGCGCGTGCCACGGACCCGCGCGCCGCCGCGATCCTCGACCGGGTCGAGGCGATGACCCCGGAGGACCTGGCCCGCCTGCACGGCGCCGCCCGGAACCCGCGGCCCGCCGGTCCGGCGCCCTGGTGGCATCCGGAGGCGGACGCGTCCGTCTCGCCGGCGACGGACGCGGTCGAGGTGGGCGGGACGCTGGTGCGCAAGGGCAGCCGGGTGCGGCTGCGGCCCCGGCTGCGCGGCTCAGACCCGCAGGACATGTTCCTCGACGGCAGGACGGCCCTGGTGGAGGCGGTGCTGCTGGACGTCGACGGCGCCCGCCATCTCGCCGTGACGCTGGAGGACGACCCGGCGGCCGAGCTGAACCAGTGGTACGGCCGGTACCGGTACTTCGCGCCCGAGGAGACCGAGCCGCTGGACGGGCCGCTGACCGAGCCGCTGGACGAGCCGCTGGCCGAGACGCTGGACGGGCCGCTGGACGGTGAGCCCGCGTGAACCGGGTGCTGGTGGCCGGGATCGGCAACGTGTTCCTGGGCGACGACGGGTTCGGCGTCGAGGTGGTCCGGCGGATGGACCCCTCGGCCGTGCCCGGGTCGGTGGTGGTGGCCGACTACGGCATCCGCGGCGTCCACCTGGCCTACGAGCTGCTCGGCGGCGCGTACGACACGCTGATCATGGTGGACGCGGTCGAGCTCGACGGCCCGCCGGGCACCGTCGCCGTGCTGGAGATCGACGACGAGCCGGCGCCGGACGCCCTGCCGCCCGTGAACGGGCACGGCATGCATCCCCAGGCGGTCCTCGACCTGCTCGGCAAGCTGGGCGGCGGCGTGCCGAGAGTGCTGCTGGTGGGCTGCCGGCCCCAGGTCGTCGACGAGGTCATGGGCCTGTCGGAGCCGGTCGCCGCCGCCGTCGAGAGCACCGTCGCCGCGGTGACGGCGCTGGCCCGTGACGAGACGTACCGACAATCCGACAGGGAGCGCGCTGATGCATGAGACGAGTATGTGCGACGAGATCGTCGAGGCGGTCCTGCGCCGGGCCGAGGGACGGCAGGTGGCCGCGGTACGCGTCCGCGCCGCCTTCGCCGGGCACCGGCCCGATCCGCAGGTCGTCGAGCAGGGCCTGCGCGTGGCCGCGGCCGGGACCCCGGCCCAGGACGCGCGGATCGAGCTGGTCACCGAGCCGCCCGCGGTGAGCTGCCGCGACTGCGGCGCCAGGACGCCCGCGGCCGACGCGCTCGCGCTCGTCGCCTGCCCGCGCTGCGGCGGCGTCGACGTGGAGATCGCCGGCGACACCGGAGTCGTCATCGAGTCGATCACCTATCAGCCTGCCGTTCTCACCACCGAGTCCAGCGAGTCCAGCGAGTCCAGCGAGGTGCGCGCATGACACAGACGCAGCAGCGGGGCGGCCGGGCCGCCGGCTACGACGAGATGCACATCCTGTGGATATCCGAGGGCATGAGCTGCGACGGCGACACCGTCTCCGTCACCGCGGCGACCCAGCCCTCGATCGAGGACGTGGTCAACGGCACCGTTCCCGGGCTGCCCAAGGTCCACCTGCACAACAAGGTGCTGTCGCCCAGTCTCGGCGGCGAGGACTACCTGGCTCCGTTCCGGGCCGCCGCCCGGGGCGAGCTGGAGCCGTTCATGCTCGTCATCGAGGGCTCCATCCCGAACGAGAACATCAACGGCGACGGCTACTGGACGTCGTTCGGCAACGACCCGGAGACCGGTCAGCCGCTGACCCTGAACACCTGGATCGACCGGCTCGCCCCGCGCGCGTGGGCGGTCGTCGCCATCGGCACCTGCGCCACCTACGGCGGCATCCACGCGATGGCCGGCAACCCGACCGGCTGCATGGGCCTGGCCGACTACCTGGGCTGGGACTTCCGGTCGGCCGGTGGGCTGCCGATCGTGAACGTGCCCGGCTGCCCGGTCCAGCCGGACAACTTCATGGAGACCCTGACCTGGGTGCTCTACCACGCCGCCGGCAGCGCGCCGCCGCCTCCGCTGGACGAGATGCTGCGGCCGCAGTGGCTGTTCGGCAAGACGGTCCACGAGGGCTGCGACCGGGGCGCGTACTACGAGCAGGCCGACTTCGCGCACGACTACAACTCGCCGAAGTGCCAGGTGAAGGTGGGCTGCTGGGGCCCGGTGGTGAACTGCAACGTGCCCAAGCGCGGGTGGATGCGCGGCATCGGCGGCTGCCCGAACGTGGGCGGCATCTGCATCGCCTGCACCATGCCGGGGTTCCCGGACAAGTTCATGCCCTTCATGGACATGCCGCCCGGCAGCAGCCTGTCCTCGACGTTGATCAAGCCGTACGGCGCGTTCATCCGCCGGATGCGCGGCATCACCAACCACACCGCCAACAGGGAACCCCGGTGGCGGCACAACCGTGAGGCGCTGACCAGCGGCTACGACCCGCGCTGGCGCCCGTAGAGCCGTCGGCGCGCACGAGAGAGGGGAACACGGCGGATGGCCATCGAACAGCAGGAGAGAGCCACGCCCAAGCCGGGTCAGCTCGTCGAGATGTCCTGGGATCCGATCACCAGGATCATCGGCAACCTCGGCATCTACACCAAGATCGACTTCGAGAACCAGCGCGTGGTGGAGTGCCACAGCACGTCCTCGCTGTTCCGCGGCTACTCGGTGTTCATGAAGGGCAAGGACCCGCGCGACTCCGGGTTCATCACCAGCCGCATCTGCGGCATCTGCGGAGACAACCACACGACGTGCTCGGTCTACGCGCAGAACATGGCGTACGGGATCAAGACCCCGAAGCTCGCCGAGTGGATCATGAACCTCGGTGAGGCGGCCGAGTACATGTTCGACCACACGCTGTTCCAGGACAACATGGTGTTCGTCGACTTCTGCGAGGCGATGGTCAAGAGCACCAACCCGAGCGTCCTGCGCCGGGCCACGACCACCGAGGCGCCGAACGCCCGCGTCCACGGCAAGCGCACGATCGCCGACATCATGGAGGCGTTCAACCCGTTCGAGGGCGACGTCTACAAGGAGGCGCTGACCGTCAGCCGCGTCACCAGGGAGATGTTCTGCCTGATGGAGGGCAGGCACGTGCACCCGTCGACGGTCTATCCGGGCGGCGTCGGCACGATGCCGTCGCCGACGATCTTCACCGACTACCTGTCGCGGCTGATCACCATCATCGACTTCGTCAAGAAGGCCGTCGCGCTCAACGACGACGTCTTCGACTTCTTCTACCAGGCCCTGCCCGGCTACGAGGAGGTCGGCCGGCGCCGGGTGCTGCTGGGCTGCTGGGGGGCGTTCCAGGACCCCGAGGTGGTCGACTACCGCTACGAGACGATGAACGAGTGGGGCAAGGCGATGTACGTCACCCCCGGCATCGTCGTCGACGGCGAGCTGATCACCACCAACCTGGTGGACATCAACCTCGGCATCCGCATCCTGCTGGGCAGCTCCTACTACGACGACTGGGTGAACGAGAAACCGTTCGTCACCCACGATCCGCTCGGCAACCCGGTGGACATGCGCCACCCGTGGAACCAGACCACGCTGCCCGCCCCGCAGAAGCGGGACTTCGACGGCAACTACAGCTGGGTGATGAGCCCGCGCTGGTTCGACCAGCGCACCGGCGACCACCTGCCGCTGGACACCGGCGGCGGCGCGTTCGCGCGGCTCTACACCACGGCACTGGCCGGCCTCGTGGACACGCCGTACGTGAAGTCGACGGGTTCGAGCGTGCAGATCAACCTGCCCAAGGGGCCGAGCCTGCCGGAGATGACGCTGGAGTGGCGGATCCCGCCGTGGTCCAACGCCCTGGAGCGCAACCGGGCCCGGGTGTACTTCGTGGCCTACGCCGCCGCCATGGCGGTGTGGTTCGTCGAGCGGGCGCTGGAGCGGGTGCACGGCGGCGACACCAAGGTGTTCCAGGACTTCGACGTGCCCGACCAGGCGATCGGCGTCGGCTTCCACGAGGCGGTGCGCGGCGTGCTGTCGCACCACCTGGTGATCGAGAAGGGCAAGATCGCCAACTATCACCCGTACCCGCCCACCCCGTGGAACGGCAGCCCGCGCGACCGCTTCGGCACCCCGGGGCCGTACGAGGACGCCGTGCAGGACATGCCGATCTTCGAGGAGAACGGGCCGGAGAACTTCAAGGGCGTCGACATCATGCGCACGGTCCGCAGCTTCGACCCGTGCCTGCCCTGCGGCGTGCACATGTACCTCGGTAAGGGCCGCACGCTGCGCAAACTGCACTCGCCCATGTTCGGCGGCGGCCATGACTGACAGGCCGAGGCTGGACGAGCGCGCCGTCGCCGGGAACCTGGAGCTGCTGGAGGAGCTGCTCAGCGAGCTGGAGGCGACCTCCGGGCCCACGGCGGAGACGGCGCTCGACGCGGTCGCCACGCTCGCCGCGGTGTACGGGGAGGCGCTGGCCCGCGTCATGGACCGCGCCACCGCCGCCTCCCCCGAGCTCGCCTCGGCGCTGGCGGACGACATCCTGCTGGCGCACCTGTTCGCGCTGCACGGCGTCCCCCCGGGCAAGGCTCCGGCGAGCGGTCCCGGGGCGGCGTTCATCCCGCTCGACACGCTCTCGCGGCGGCCCGCCACCTCCAGGGCGGCCCCGTGACCGACGCCGTCACCGCGAGCGCGCTCGGCCGGGTGATCAACCGGCCGGTCGCCCGGCGGCGGCGGGCCGCCGAACCGTGCGAGCTGTGCGGCGACCCGCTCCCGGCCGAGCACGCTCATCTGCTGGAGGAGCGCAAGGACCTGGTGCTCTGCGCCTGCCGCGCCTGCGCGCTGCTGTTCGAGCCGGGCGAGGCGGGGCCGGGCGAGGCGGGGCCCGGCCGGTTCCGGCTGGTACCGCACCGGCGGGTCCGCCTCACCGGGCCGCCGCCGTCCGAGCTGGGCGTGCCGGTGGGGCTCGCCTTCTTCGTCCGCCGGTCCGACGGCACGGTCGTGGCCCACTACCCGAGCCCGATGGGCGCCACCCGCTGGGAGGTGGACCCCGCCGCGTGGGAGCGGCTCACCAGCCGGTACGAGGAGCTGCGGTCGATGCGGACGGCGGTGGAGGGCTTCCTGGTCGCGATCGTGCGCGGCCTGGACGAGCGCTGGCTCCTGCCGATCGACGACTGTCACCGGCTCGTCGCCCTGGTGCGCCAGGAATGGACGGGCATGTCCGGCGGCCAGCTGCTCTGGGACCGGATCGCGGCTTTCTTCGCCGAACTCGACAGATGAGGAGGACGACATGGCACGGATCCGCGTGGGCAGGCCCGACGTGGCGCCCGACACGCCCTCGCACGTCAAGGGCGTACGGCAGGGCAACGCGAAGGGCGCGTACCGCCATCAGGTGGGCCACCACAAGGACGACACCGCCGACGCGCGGCGCTCCACCGGCGTGCGCCCCGGCAAGGAGAACCCGATCTCGCCCAGCATGCCGAACCTCTCCCCGCCGTAGACCGAGAGGAGGTGGAGACATGAGGCGATCAGCCAAGTTCCTGGCCCTGTTCACCGGGGCCGCGGTCATCGCGATGGTCTGGCGGGAACTGCCGGCCATGAAGCGCTACATCACTATGCGAAGAATGTGAGAGGAGCGAGGCGGCCGATGTGCCTGGGCATTCCCGGCGAGATCGTCGAACTCATCCCCGGACAGCCCGAACTCGCCAAGGTCGAGGTCGCGGGCGTCCGGCGGGCCATCAACGTCGGGCTGGTCAGCCAGGACGGCATCCGTCCCGGCGACTGGGTGCTCGTGCACGTCGGCTTCGCCATGTCCAAGATCGACGAGCGTGAGGCGGCGGCCACGCTCGCGCTCCTGCGCGGTCTGGGACAGGCGTACACCGACGAGCTCGAAGCGCTCGCGGAATCGGACATCACCTGAGAGGCGGGGGCAGTGCGGTTCGTCGATGAGTACCGCGACGCGGGCGAGGCCAGGAAGCTGGCGGCGCGGATCCGGGAGCTGTGCGAGCCCGGACGGCGCTACACGTTCATGGAGGTGTGCGGCGGCCACACGCACACGATCTACAAGCACGGGCTGGAGGACTACCTGCCCGAGCCGGTGTCGCTGGTCCACGGCCCCGGCTGCCCGGTCTGCGTCATCCCGATGGGCCGGGTGGACGACGCCGTCGCGATCGCCCGCGAACCCGGGGTGATCATGACGTCCTTCGGCGACATGATGCGGGTGCCGGGCGGTCAGGGCTCGTTCTTCGACGCCAAGGCCGCGGGGGCGGACATCCGCATGGTGTACTCGCCGCTGGACGCGCTCAAGATCGCCCGGCAGAACCCGGACCGCACGGTCGTCTTCATGGCCATCGGCTTCGAGACCACCGCCCCGTCCACGGCGATGACCGTGCTGCGGGCCGCCGACGAGGGCATCGGGAACTTCGCCGTCTTCTGCAACCACGTGACGATCATCCCGGCCATCAAGGCCATCCTGGACTCGCCCGACCTGCGGCTGGACGGCTTCATCGGACCCGGCCACGTCTCCACCGTCATCGGCTGCCGGCCGTACTCCTTCATCTCCCGCGACTACGGCAGGCCGCTGGTGTGCGCCGGGTTCGAGCCGCTGGACGTCCTGCAGTCGGTGTACATGCTGCTGCGGCAGCTCGCCGAGGGCCGGGCCGAGGTCGAGAACCAGTACACCCGGGTGGTGCCGTGGGACGGCAACCCCCGGGCGCTGTCGGCGATCTCGCGGGTGATGGAGCTCCGGCCGCACTTCGAATGGCGCGGGCTGGGCTTCATCGCGCACTCCGCGCTGCGGATGCGCGAGGAGTACGCGGCCTACGACGCCGAGAGGCGCTTCCCCGTCCCGGGGGTACGGGTCGCCGACCCGAAGGCGTGCCAGTGCGGCGAGGTGCTGAAAGGCGTGCTGAAGCCGTGGGAGTGCAAGGTCTTCGGCACCGCCTGCACGCCCGAGACGCCCATCGGCACCTGCATGGTGTCGTCCGAGGGCGCCTGCGCCGCCTACTACAACTTCGGCCGCTTCACCCGCCGCCGCGAACCCGTGCCACTGGCCCTGGGACGACGGCCGTGAACGACCGGAGCACAGGCGACCAGAGCACGGGCGACCAGAGCACAGGCGACCAGAGCACGGGCAACCGGAGCACGGGCGACCGGGGCGTGCACACGGCGGAGTGGGCCGAGCGGGCGCTGGCGGAGGCGGCGGGGCACGAGCCGGCGTCCCGCGAGGAGCAGGTGCTGGAGCGGATCGAACGCGCCCGCCGCCGCAACCCGAAGATCACCGAGGAGCGGGTGACGCTGGCGCACGGCGCGGGCGGCAAGGCGTCGCGGACGCTGATCGAGGCCGTCTTCGTCGACGCCTTCCGCAGCCCGGAGCTCCAGCCGCTCGACGACGGCGCCACCCTCGACCTCGGCACCGGCCGGCTGGTCCTCACGACCGACGCGTACGTGGTCTCGCCGCTGTTCTTCCCCGGTGGCGACATCGGCGACCTCGCCGTCAACGGGACCGTCAACGACCTGGCCGTCTGCGGGGCCAGGCCGATGTACCTGTCGGCGGCGTTCGTCCTGGAGGAGGGGTTCCCGATCGCCGACCTGCGCCGGATCGCCGCCTCGATGGCGGCCGCGGCCGGGCGGGCCGGCGTCCGGGTGGTGACCGGCGACACCAAGGTGGTCCAGCGCGGCAAGGCCGACGGCTGCTACGTGACCACGGCCGGCGTCGGAGCGCTGGAACGGCCGATCACACTGGGCGAGTCGCAGGTCCGGCCCGGGGACGCGGTGATCGTGTCGGGGCCGATCGGCGAGCACGGCATCACCGTCATGATCGCCCGCGGCGACCTGGACATCGAGGCCGACCTGACCTCCGACACCGCGCCCCTGCACGACGCCGTCGCCGCGCTCCTCGACGCCGTCCCGGTGCGGATGATGCGCGACGCCACCAGGGGCGGGGTCGCGACCGTCCTGAACGAGATCGCCCGCGGCGCCGGGGTGGCCGTGACCGTCGACGAGCGCGCGGTCCCGGTGCGCCCGGTCGTGAGCGGGGCCTGCGAGCTGCTCGGCCTGGACCCGCTGTACGTGGCGTGCGAGGGCAGGTTCGTGGCCGTGGTCGACGGTGACCACGCCGAGGCCGCGGTGGCGGCGCTGCGCCGGCACCCGGTGGGCGAGGGCGCGGCGGTGGTGGGCTCGATCGAGCCGGGACCGCCGGGAATGGTGCTGCTCAACACCGCGTTCGGCGGCACCAGGATCGTGGATCTCCTGGTCGGCGACCCGCTCCCACGCATCTGCTGACCCGTACGGGGCCGGTCAACGGCGGTCGTTCGCCGCGGCGACGACCGCCTGGCCGAGGGCGATGCCGCCGTCGCCCGGCGGGACCCGGGAGTGGACCAGCACCTGGAACCGCTCCCGTTCCAGGCCGGACACCACGGCCTCCAGCAGGACCGTGTTCTGGAAGACGCCGCCGGACAGCGCCACCGTCCGCAGGCCGGTCCCTTCGCCCACCACCCGCACCGCGCGGACCACCGCCGCTGCCAGTCCACGGTGGAACCGCGCGGCGATCCGTCCCGCGTCCGTCCCGGCCGCGACGTCCTCGGCCGCGGCCCGGACCAGGTCGCCGGCCGCGATGACCAGCGGCTCGCCCTCGATCAGCCGGGCCGGGTACGCGCCCTGTTCGCCCGGATCCACCCGGGCCTCCAGCTCGGCCGCCGCCTGCCCCTCGTAACTGATCACGTCACGGACCCCGGCGACCGCCGCGACCGCGTCGAACAGCCGCCCGGCGCTGGAGGTGAGCGGGGAGTTCAGCCCGGTGCGCGCCATCCGGACGACCACCGGCCACTGCTCCCGATGCCGCTCGGCCACCGGCAGGCACGGCGGCGCGTCACCGTGGACGCGGTCCAGCCAGGCCGCCGCCATCCGCCACGGCTGCCGCACCGCCGCCGCGCCGCCCGGCATCGGCACCGTCTCCAGGTGCGCCACCCGCCGGTAGGAGACCAGGTCGGCGACGAGCACCTCCCCGCCCCACAGCGTGCCGTCCTCGCCCAGGCCGAGCCCGTCGAACGCCACCCCGATGACGGGCCCGCCGTGGCCGTGCTCGGCCAGGCAGGAGGCGACGTGCGCGTGGTGGTGCTGCACCCCGATCAGGTCCACGCCCTCGCGGTCGCGCGCGTACGCGGTGGACAGGTACTCCGGGTGCAGGTCGTGGGCGACCACGGCCGGGCGGACGCCGAAGAGCCGGCAGAAGTGCTCGACGCTCTCGGCGAAGCAGCGCAGGGTCTCGTGGCTCTCCAGGTCGCCGAGGTGCTGCGACAGGAACGCCTGGGTCCCTCTGGCGACGCAGAAGGTGTTCTTGAGCTGGGCGCCGCAGGCGAGCACCGGCCGGGGGAACGGCCACGGCACGCCGACGGGGGCCGGCGCGTACCCGCGCGACCGGCGCAGGACCAGCTCCCGGCCGCGGAAGACCCGCACCAGCGAGTCGTCGGCAGGCGCCTCGATCCGCCGGTCATGCACGAGGAACCCGTCGGCGACGCCCGCCAGCCGCCGCAGCGCCTCCTCGTCGCGGTACGCGATCGGCTCGTCGGTGAGGTTGCCGCTGGTCAGCACGTACGGCGCGGCCAGCCGGTCGGCGAGCAGGTGGTGCAGCGGCGTGTACGGCAGCATCACCCCGAGGTCGCGGGCCCCGGGCGCCACGGCGTCGGCCACCGGGGCGTCGCCGCGGCGCGGGGCCAGCACGATCGGGCGGCGCGTGCCGGTGAGCAGCCGTTCGGCGGCCGGGTCCAGGTGGACCAGCGTCCGGGCGGCCGCCGCGTCCGGCGCGAGCACGGCGAACGGGCGGCTCTCGCGGCGCTTGCGGGCCCGGAGCGCGGCCACGGCCGGTCCGTCGGCGGCCAGGACCGCCAGGTGGTAGCCGCCCAGCCCTTTGATCGCCACGACCCGGCCCGCCTCCAGCCAGCGGGCCGCCGTCTCGACCGGATCCCCGGCCTCCACCCGGCCGTCCGCGCCGAGGGCGCGCAGCACGGGCCCGCACGCCGGGCAGCAGACCGGCTGGGCGTGGAAGCGCCGGTCACCGGGATCGCCGTACTCCCGCGCGCACGCGCCGCACATCTCGAAGTCCGCCATCGTCGTCGCGCACCGGTCGTACGGCACGCCCGTGACGATGGTGAACCTCGGCCCGCAGCCGGTGCAGTTGGCGAACGGATACCGATACCGGCGGTCACCGGGATCACGCGACTCCCGCAGACAGGCGGCACACGTCCCCGCGTCCGGCGACACCGACGCGACCGAGAGATCCCCCACCGAGAACGCCCGCGCACCGCCGAGCAGATCCCCGCCCGGAGCCCTCCACGTACCGTCCCCGGTGGCGCGGCGGCTGGGGACGATGCGGAAATCGGACTCGCCCACCGGCTCGACCGGCTCCACCGATACGCGCTCGACCAGGGCGAGCGGCGGCGCCTGGGCGGTCAGTCCGGCGGTGAACGCCTCCAGCCTCGCCGACTCGCCCTCCGCCTCGATGAACACCCCGCCGGGGTCGTTGCCGACGAACCCCGACACCCCGTGCGCCCCGGCCAGCCCGCACACGAACGGCCGGAATCCCACCCCCTGCACCAGCCCCTCGACCCGCACCCGGATCCGGCGCGCCCCCGTACCGGACATGGCCGTCACATCTCGCCGGTCAGCACCCGCTGGGTCAGTTCCCACAGCACGTGGCAGAGGGTGATCTGGGCCTCCTGGATGCGGTGCACGGACACCGACGGCACCACGAACAGGTACGCGACCCGGCCCTCCTGCGCCATCGGCCCGCCGTCGTAGCCGGCGAGTCCGACGGTGAGCAGGCCACGCCTGGACGCCTCCGCCATCGCGTTGAGCACGTTGGCCGAGCCTCCACTGGTGGACAGCCCCACGGCCACGTCGCCGCGACGGCCGAGCGCGGCCAGTTGCCTGGCGAAGACCAGGTCGTACCCGACGTCGTTCGAAAGGGCCGTGAGCAGCGCCACGTCCTGGGCGAGCGGCACCGCCGCGACGGCGCGCGCCGGCTCCGGCGGCGCGGCGAACACCTGGGCGACGGCCTGGGCGTCCGTGCTGCTCCCGCCGTTGCCGAAGGCGAACAGCCGGGCCCCCGCGTCGAAGGCCGCCGCCATCGCCCGCGCGCACGTCACCAGGCGTTCGGCGTGCAGGGCCACCAGCGACCGGCGCAGCGCGACGATCTCGGCGGCCTTCCTCCGGGTGGACGCGCACAGGTCGGCGACGACGGCCTCCCGGTCGGCGGGCGCCGGTGCGAGAAACGGGTAGAGCGCCTCGATCCCGCCCGGCTCACCGACCGTGCTCACGACTGTCCCCGCTCAAGGCTTCTCCCCGCTCAAGGCTTCTCCCCGCTCAAGGCTTCTCCCCGCTCAAGGCTTCTCCCCGCTCGGCCGGCCGTACGGGGTGGTCGCGATGGCTTCCTTGGCGTGTACCAGGACGATGTCGCCGGGCCGCGCGTCCACCAGCGCCACGCTGACCTCCTCCGGGCCCGACTCCGTCTCCACCAGGGCCATCCCGTCCTCCAGCAGCCGCAGGACGCGCACCGGCACCGCCGCGTCGGAGCATGTGACGCAGACCTCGTCGTGGCACGGCTCCGTCATCGGACCGCCTCCAGCTCGTGGAAGACGTGCACCAGCTCCCACAGCACGTGGTACATCGTCACGTGCACCTCCTTGACGATCAGCGGGTCGTCGGAGCGGGCGGCCAGCACGTGGTCCGCCTCGGCCGCGTCCCGCCCGCCGGTGAGCGCCACCGTGAGCAGCCCCAGCTCGCGCGCCGCCGCGAGGCCGTTGCGCACGCCGGCGCAGTCGCCGCCGGCCGACAGCCCGAGCGCGATGTCACGGGGTGAGGCCAGCAGCCGCAGCTGGGCCGCGAAGACGCCGTCCAGCCCCTGGGTGCGGGCGATCCCCGTGGCCACGGCCATGTCGGTGGTCAGCGCGAGGGCCGGGAGCGCCGGTTTGCCCACGATGACCGGGTGCGCGAACTCGACGGCGACGTGCTGCGCGTCGGCCACCGACCCGCCGGTGCCGAACACCAGCAGCTTGCCGCCCGCGCGGAACCGCTCCGCCATGTCCTGGCAGGCGCGGACGATCCGCTCGGCGTCCTCGCCGATGGCGCCCGCCGGCCCCGTCCGCCGCTCGAACGCGTCGGACACAGCGGACACAGCGGACGCCGGGGACGCCGGGGACGCCGGGGACGCCGGGGACGCCGGGGACACGGTGGGCCCGGCGGTCAGTGTCGGGTCTTCGCCCATGACGCCTCCTCCCATTCGGTCGCGGACCCCTCCCGCACGGCCGGGAACGGCTCACGTGGGGCCGAGGCCTCCTCGGCCGGGGGCCCGTGGCCGCCCGGCTCCTGGCTGATCCGCGTCCATCTGGTCAGGCAGGTCTCCAGCAGCTGGCGGACCTCGGCCAGCCGCCGCATCCACGCCTGCAGTTCGGCCATGCCGCCGGTGGTCAGCTCGTATCGCCTGCGCGCCGGTCCCGCCTCGGAGGCGACCCAGGCGGACGCCAGGTGGCCCGCGCGTTCGAGCGAGCGGAGCGTGCGGTAGACCTGGCCGGGCTCGGCGTCGGACGCCCCCAGCCGCGCCAGCCGCTCGATCAGGTCGTACCCGTGTCCGGGGCGCTCGCAGATGAGCAGCAGCAGGAGGGGATGGAGCAGTCCGCGGACGTCACTGCCCGACATGGGTCCCCCTCCGCCGGTGCGGTCATGGCCGGTCGCTAGGACAGTAGGCCGCCGGGTGCCACGGGCCGGGGCGGCGCGTCCGGCGGTTGCACGAGTCATCGCCGTAGGCAAGCCAAGAATTTCCCGGGCGCCCCACGAGCCCCAAGATCCGTTTTGAGGGGGTTCACCTGGGCAGTCGTGGGCGTATGCGACTCATCGACCGCACAGCTGTACGCCAACTCGTCGACGCGCCCGACCCGGACGCCGCCCTCGTGCTCATCAGGGGAGAGTGCGTCGTGATGCCGGAGGAGGAGGCCGACCGGCAGGGCGGCCTGGTGCTCGCGCGCCGCCGCGAGGTGAAGCACGTGACCGGCGACCACGAGCTGGACTCGCTCGCCGCCCGGCTGGACACCATGGCCAGGGACCTGGGCGCATGAACGCGAGCGGCGACTTCTACGACTACGCCGACCTGCTGGACGAGGAGGAGAGGCAGGTCGTCCAGCGGGTGCGCGCGTTCATGACCGAGAAGATCGCGCCGATCGCGGACGAGGCGTGGACCAAGGCGAGCTTCCCGCACCACGTGGTGCCGGAGATGGCGAAGCTGGACGTGGCGGGGCTGCAGCACCGGGGCGCCAGTAGCCTGCTGACCGGTTTCATCGTGCTGGAGATGAACCGGGTGGATCCGTCCATGGGCACGTTCTTCGGCGTGCACAGCGGGCTGGCCATGGGCAGCATCGCCGGGCTCGGCTCGGACGAGCAGCGGGAGCGGTGGCTGCCGCCGATGGCGGCGATGGAGCAGATCGGCGCGTTCGCGCTGACGGAGCCTGAGGGCGGCTCCGACGTGGCGGCCGGGCTGCGCACCACGGCCAGGCGCGAGGGCGATATGTGGGTGCTCAACGGCGCCAAGCGGTGGATCGGCAACGCCACCTTCGCCGACCTGGTCGTGGTCTGGGCCAAGGACGAGGCCGACGGCCAGGTGAAGGGCTTCGTCGTGGAGAAGGACACGCCCGGGTTCGAGGCCACCAAGATCGAGAACAAGATCGCGCTCCGTACGGTCCAGAACGCCGACATCACGCTGACCGACTGCCGCGTCCCCGAGGCGAACCGGCTGACCGGGGCGCGCGGCTTCCGCGACACGTCCAAGATCCTGCGGCAGACCCGGGGCGGCGTGGCGTGGCAGGCGGTGGGGTGCATGATGGGCGCCTATGAGCGGGCGCTCGAGTACGCCGGGGAGCGGGAGCAGTTCGGCCGCCCGATCGGGGCGTTCCAGCTCGTCCAGGACCTGCTGGTGCGCATGCTCGGCAATGTCACCAGCTCGCTCGGCATGGTGGTCCGGCTGGCCCAGTTGCAGGACGCCGGCGTCTATCGGGACGAGCACTCGGCGATGGCCAAGGCCTACTGCACGGCGCGGATGCGGGAGGCGGTCGGCTGGGGCCGGGAGATCATGGCCGGCAACGGGATCGTGCTCGACTACGGCATGGGCCGGTTCGTGGCCGACTCCGAGGCCATCTACTCGTACGAGGGAACGCGCGAGATCAACAGCCTGATCGTCGGCCGCGCGATCACCGGCCACGGCGCGTTCGTCTGACCTGCGGCGGGGGACGCGGGCCCGCTCAGTTGAGCTGCCAGATGGCGAAGTTGAGCGCGCCCGCGTAGGTGACCCAGAGCAGGTAGGGCGCCATCAGCAGCGCGGCCGGCCGCCTGATCCGCCACATCGCGGCGATGGTCGCCGCGATCGTGACCCACAGCAGGCAGATCTCGGCGAAGGCGACGCCGTACCAGCCGGCGGCGAAGAACAGCGGGGTCCAGGCGGCGTTGAGGACCAGCTGGATCGCGTAGAGGGTCATCGCGGGCGACCAGCCGCGTGCCGTCCAGGTGAGCCAGCCGGCCACGGCGATCAGGATGTACAGCACCGTCCAGGCGGGCCCGAACAGCCACTGCGGCGGCGCCCACGCCGGGCGCCGCAGCGACAGGTACTCGGCGGCGGAGTCTGACGCGGACAGCGACCCGAGGACGGCGACCAGCGCCACGACCACCAGGAAGACCGGCAGCGCGACCCAGCGGCGCGGAGTGGAAGTGACGACCATGCGCTTCCCGTGCCCGGTGATCCGGCCGGTAACCCGGGGTCACGGGCCGAGATGGAACGGCAGGAGGCAGACGGGCACGTCGGACCGCTCCCTCAGCGCGGCGGCCAGCAGGCTGCCCCGCTGGTTGTGCAGGATCCGGAAGCGGAAGTGCCGGGGTTCCAGGATGGGGATGAGGACGATGGTCCAGTTGCCCGATTCGTCCGCCCGGCGGATGTAGTCGAGCAGCGGGTGGATCACCGTTCGGGCGGGGTTGACGATGATCTCCAGCGGGACCCCGGGATCCCACCGGGCCCAGTCCTCCCGCAGTGAGCGCCGCGACTCCTCGGTGAAGCGGACCGACACGAGCACGATCTCGCCGCCGAGTGCCATGGCGGCGCTCACGCTCCGTTCGGTCGCGGCGTCGATCCCGGTCACGGGAATGATGATCTTCTTGCCGGGATGGACGGCGGCGGGCGGCCGCGCGGGCCTGACCGGCACGGCGCCGATCTCCAGCTCGGCGGCCACCTCCCCGTAGTAGCGCTCGATCCGGGTGAACAGGAGCATGAGCACCGGGATGACGACGGCGACCGCCCAGGCGCCCTCGGTGAACTTCGACACCAGCAGCACCAGCGCGGCCACGGAGGTGAGCACCGCCCCCGTGCCGTTGAGCAGCGCGTCGCGCCGCCAGGCGGGCGGGCGCAGCCGGCGCCAGTGCTTGACCATGCCGCCCTGGCTCACGGTGAACCCGATGAAGACGCCGATGGCGAACATGGGGATGAGCCGCTGGGTGTCGCCGTCCACCGCGATCAGCAGCAGGGCGGCCAGCAGCCCCGCCGCCGCGACGCCGTACCGGTAGACGGGCCGTTCGGTGCGCAGCGCGAACAGCGAGGGCAGCCGCCGGTCCTTGGCCAGCAGGCTCAGCAGGACCGGCAGGCCGCCGAAGCTGGTGTTGGCGGCCAGGCCGAGGCCGAGCGCGACCACGACGTTGGTCGCGTAGAACGCCCAGCCGGTCCCGTACGAGCCCGCCACGAGCTGGGCCAGGATGGTGACGCCCTCGCGGGGCACCACCTGGTCCCTGCGGATGAGCACGGCCAGGCCGACGAGCAGGGTGGCGAGCAGCACGCCGAGCATCAGCTCGGTGCGCTGGGCGCGCTTGACGCGCGGCTTGCGGAACATGGGCACGCCGTTGGCGATGGCCTCGATCCCGGTCAGCGAGGAGCAGCCGGAGGAGAAGGCCCGCAGGAGGAGCATCACGGTCAGCGCCTCGGTGGCGACGATCTGCTCCGGCGTCCCGACCGTGGCGGCGGGCCCGGACCGCGCCAGGCCGACCACCACGACGCCGAGGACCGACAGCACGAACAGTGCCATGGGCACCATGAGGAACCGCGCGCTGTCGGACACCCCGAACAGGTTGATGACCGTCAGCAGCACCACCCCGGCCAGACAGGTCTCCACCAGGTACGGCCGCAGCACGGGGAACGCCGAGGCCAGGTTGGCGGCAGCCGCCGCGAGGCTGACCGCGATGGTCAGCACGTAGTCCACGACCAGGGCCGCGGCGGCCAGCAGGCTCGCCCGGCGGCCCAGCTCCTCCTTGGCGACCCCGTACGAGCCGCCGCCGTCGGGGTGGGCGGCGATGACCTGCCGGTAGGAGAAGACGAGGATCAGCAGCAGGACCGCGATGGCGATCGTGATCGGCAGGGTCAGCGCCACGGCGGCGGCCCCGGCCCCGGCCAGGACGAGCGCGGCTGCCTCCGGCCCGTAGGCGACCGAGCTGAGGGCGTCCAGCGACAGCGCCGACAGTCCTTGCAAGCTGGTCAGGCGCCGCTTGTCACCCTCACCGTGGCGCAGTTGCAGCCGCCGCCCGCTGAGCGGCGACCTTCTGATCTTCGCCGGGTCCTGCTGATAGCGCACCGTCGTCATGTCGCACGTGCTTTCACCTCCTGGGTTTCCCCGGGAGGCGTCGCCGGGCACGCCAAGCCGTCGTCAAGAGCGGGTCCGGACGTCACCTCGGGCCTGCGGACGACGGCGATCCGGTCAGGAAAGACCTGACCGGATCGCCGGGTGCGTCAGCGCGGCCGGGCCGCTCAGGCGGCCTTGTACTCGGGGTAGCCGTAGCCGGTCACCTGCGAGACGGGCCGGATGCGCTCCTCGACCATGCCGTTGCCGGTGTTGCCTTCGATCGTGGTGATCGTGCCGTCACCGTTGTCCTTCTTCACCAGGCCGACGTGGTCGACGGCGCTGATGCTCTTGCTGCCGCCCCAGTCGAAGAAGACGACGCTGCCGGGCTTGGCCTCGGTGCCCCAGCGGCCGTTGTCCTTGAACCACTGGGCGTGGGTGACGGTGTAGGCGTCCCAGCCGACGGTGGACCGGGCGCCGGCCTGCTCGCCGACCCAGGACACGAACATCGCGCACCACGGGGCGTTGGCGTACAGCTCGGGCGTGCCGCCGCCGTCGCGGGCGAGGGTCTCGGCCGCACGCGGCGAGGACATGTACCACTGGTGGAACTTGGTGCCGCCGCCGGCGGCGTTCTCCTTGACGCCGATCTGCGACTCGGCGACCTGGAGGATCCTCTGCGCGGTCACGGCGGTGGCCGGGCTCTGCTGCTGCGCGGCGGGCTGCGGCTGGGCCGGCGTGGCCGTCGCGGCCGCGACCGGGAGGGCCGAGGTGCCGGCGAACGCGGCGCCCAGGGCCACGGCCGCGGTCACGGCCTGGCGGGCGGCGTGCTTGGGCAGGCGTTCGAGGATGTGCTTGACCATGCTTGGGGTTTGCTCCTTGCTTCCATGCCGCCTACCGGGTTAGCTGACGGGTTCGGGCGTGGAAGTGCCCTACGGTCGCTCATGGGTAAAGAGCGTCCGATTCACCCCAGAGAAACGTGGGTTCCCGGTTCCGCCTGGAAGCGGATTCGGCGGCCGCGCCGCATTCCTGCGGACTTGCGCATGCGGGCGCGGTCTCGGCAATACATCGGCAACGCGCGGGTTCTTACGTCAAAGCGCTGCTCAAGCGCGTGCCATCTACGTTTTCCAAGGTAATAGCCGGGCAAGAAGCGAGGCAAGTCACGCTGTGGTGCCCGGGCCGGGATCCTCGACGGCATAGGGGTTTCCGGGCGAATTTTTTACCTTTGGGCAGGTTTGTCAGAGGTATCGGAACCACAGATACGGCGCCACCAGGGTCACGGTGACCACCGTGACGATCAACCCGTACTTGGTGAACTCCCAGAAGCTGATCGGCGTGCCGTTGCGCGCCGCGATGCCCAGCACCACCACGTTCGCCGCCGCGCCCACCGCCGTGGCGTTGCCGCCCAGGTCGGCGCCGAACGCCAGCGCCCACCACAGCACCTGCGCCGACTCGCCGCCGTTCGCCGCGACGAGCTCGTCTACGATCGGACTCATCGTGGCCACGTACGGGATGTTGTCCACGATCGCCGAGAGCACCGCCGAACCGCCCAGCAACCCCATCGTCGCCACGTCGAGCCGGCCCGTCGTGGCCTCGACCGCGGCCGAGGAGATCTGCTCGATGACCCCGGTGTGGACGAGCGCGCCGACCATGACGAACAGCCCGGCGAAGAACACCAGCGTCGGCCACTCCACCTCGGCCAGCGACTCCTCCGCGGTCACCCTGGTGGCCGCCACCAGCACCCCCGCGCCCAGCAGCGCGACCACCGACGGCGAGTAGTGGAGCACCGGGTGCAGCACGAAGGCCGTCAGCACGAGCGCCAGCACGGCCAGCGACTGCCACAGCAGCCGCCGGTCGGCGATCGCCTCCTTCTCGTTCAGCGCCATGACCTCGGCCGCCCGGGCGGGGTCGTACCGGAACGACCGCCCCCACATCAGCCAGCACAGGCCCACGAACACCACCATCAGCACGACCACCATCGGCGCCATGTGCACGAGGAAGTCGTTGAAGCTCAGCCCGCCCCGGCTGGCGATGATGATGTTGGGCGGATCGCCCACCAGCGTCGAGGCGCCGCCGATGTTGGAGGCCAGCGCCTCCGCGATCAGGAAGGGAATCGGCGACACGGCCAGCCGCTCGCACACCAGGAACGTCACCGGCGCGATCAGCAGCACCGTGGTCACGTTGTCCAGCAGCGCGGAGGCCCCCGCGGTGATCAGCACCAGCAGGACCATCAGCCGGAAGGGCCGTCCCTGGGCGCGTTTGGCCGCCCAGATGGCCAGGTACTCGAACAGGCCGGTATGTTTCAGCACCCCGACGATGATCATCATGCCGAGCAGCAGGAAGATGACGTTCCAGTCGATCCCGGAATGCTCGGAGAAGAACGCCGCCCGGGCGTCCGTGGCGTGGATCAGCAGCATGATCCCGGCCCCGCCGAGCGCCGCCGCCACCCGCGGCACCTTCTCGGTGGCGATCAGCGCATAGGCGGCGAGGAACACCGCCACGCTCGCCCAGGCGACCAGGGTCATGTGCCGAGCATCCTGTCGAGCAGCCGCTCCAGCGTGACCGCGCCCAGCAGGCGCCCGTCCTCGACGATCGCGACCAGCGGGGTGCGGGTGCGGGCCATCAGCGCCGACATCTCCAGCACGGTCGCGTCGGGGTCGGTGACCGGCAGCTCGCGCCGGTCACGCGGCAGCGCCTCACGGACCGTACGACCGCCCAGCGCCTCCATGAACGTGTCGGCGTGCGCCTCGTCCACCACCCGCGCCAGCGCCGGATCGTCCGCGATGTAGCGGGGCACGGCCAGCCGCAGCGCCTCGGTGCCCGACAAGATGGTGAACGTCTCGTCACCCTGGACGATCAGGCCGGGCAGATCCTGCTCGGCCATCAGCCGGGCCGCGTCGAGGATCGGCGTCTCCAAAGTGACCACGGGATAGTCGGCGACAAGGTCTCTGGCGCGCATGGGGGCACATCCTTCTGCTCGTACGGATGAGGACCTGCCGACCAGACTTCCCGGCTCACCAGCGGACAACCTATCAACACGATCGCCCCGGATGCCTGTGCGGCTCAGGTAACTCGATCACACCCTCCCACGTCGTCACCGGACGTCGCCCGTCCGGACGGTGACCGTCGCGGAGTCCGGCACGGCCGCGAAGGTGAGCGTCAGCCGCCGCCCGGTCCCGGCCGAGAGCAGGGCCGGCGGGCGTCCCGTGACCTCCGGCACCGGACGGTCCCAGGTGACGGTCAGCCCGGTCAGGTCGCGGCGCGGGTCCGACACGGTGACCGTGGCCGAGCCGTCGCCGCGCTCGGTGACGAGCACCGCGCAGGGGCCGGACGCCGACAACGGGCCGGCCGAGCCCGGCTGCCAGAAGTTGACCGCCGTCACCCCCGCCGACGGGACGTGCACGCCCTGCTGGGAAGCCGTGTTGGCGAGCGTCCGCGCCCACCCCGGGTCGGCGGCGCGCGCCCTGGTCGCCTCCAGCGTGGCGTTCGGCAGCAGCAGGTAGGCGTAGCGGGCGGCGTCCGGGTCCAGGCCGTGATCGAGCCAGAGCGTGACGTACGGGCGTGCCGCCCCGCCGCCCGCCCGGTGCTCCCGCAGGCGGTGCAGCCCACCGCCGTCGCGCACGACGTAGCCGCCGTGGCCCGCCAGGTGCGCCCAGCCGTCCTCGTCGTGCACGGTGAGCAGCGCGGCGCTGCGCCGGTTGTCCACGATCGTCTCCACCGGCGCGCCGTCCCCACCGGAGATGCCCGCGCCCAGGCAGACCACCGCGTCGTCGAGGAAGAACCACGACTTGAACGCCTCCACCGTGGACTCCAGCCCGCGCAGATGGTGGCCGACCGTCGCGTAACGGCCGTCGGTGGCGCCGCCCACCCAGCGGAACGGCGGGCACGCGCCGCCCCACGCCTCGCCCGCGCCGTCCGGCAGCCGCCGGGTGGAGACCGTCGTGCCGGGCAGCCGGTAGGGGTCCACGGTGGCCCAGAACCCGTCGGCGTAGTGGGCGGCATGGCCCTCGCCCCACCAGTAGAGCATCCCGGAGCCGGTGTGCCAGCCGCGCAGGTTCTCGCCGTTGCCGTGCTCGTAGTGGGCGATCCGGTCGGAGGACATGCTGAGCGCCGCGCACCAGCCCGGCGCGCGGTGCACCGCGCGGGCGCTCATCGGGAACAGCCGGTGCCCCGGCGGCTGCGCGCCGCGCCCCTCCATCAGGGGCCGCCAGCGGCGGCGCTCCTCCGGCGTGGCGGTGACGGCCAGGCGCCGCACCGCGCGGGCCAGCCGGCGGGCCCTGACCTCGCCTCCCGCCGCGCTCCTGCCGATCCCCCGGCCGCTGACCAGGTCCATGACGTGACCGGCATGCACGAACGGGGCGAACGACCGCTCCACACTGTCGTAGACCACCTGCCGGTTCGGGTCGGTGACCTGCCACGGGGTGCCGCGCAGCACCGCGAAGAGCGTGGCCAGCCCTTCCAGCAGCACCAGACCGTACCCACCCTGGTAGGGCACGGTGCCGTGCTGGAGGAACGAGCCGTCCCGGTAGAAGCCATCGCCTTCCGTGACGTACCGGAAGACCGGCGTCAGCGAACGCACGGCCAGGTCCGCCCGCGCCGCGTCCCCGCCGAGCACCGCGCGCAGCAGCGTCACCAGGCACAGGTCCACCCGGTTCGCGGCGGTGCTGGTGCCGCTGTAGTCGCGTAGCCGGCCCGGCGGGACGAAGTGGTCGACGGCCTCACCCAACGCCGTCGCCGGCCGCCCCGACAGGCCGACGAGGACGGCGGCGTCCAGCAGTCTCGCCGGCGCGCCGATCTCCCAGTGCCACCAGTTGCCCACCGGCTCCGCGCCGGCCGCGTACACGTGCCGCCGGAAGTGGTCGACGCCGGACGCCACGCCGGCGCGCAGCCCCGCGTCGCCGCTCACGACGTACGCCCGCGCCATCGCGAGCAGCCGCCCGGGGGTCTCGCTCAAGGACGGGTACGGCAGATCCGGCCAGAGGTGACCATCGGTGGGCGCCATCGCAGCCAGGTGCCGCCGGGCCGCGCGCACCGGGTGCGCCGGATCGACCGTGACCTCCCGCCACCGCCGCCGCACCGCCGCGAACGCGCCCGGATCGTACGGTCTCCGCGCGACCGGCCCGGCCCCGGCCTCGGGAACGGCCGCGGCCACCACTCCCAGCCGCAGCACCGCCCGCCTCGACCACCCCGCCACGAACGGATTATCACACCCCGCCGCCCCGCCTCCCGGACCGCGAGAGGTTGCCGTGAGGTTGTCGCGAGGTTGTCGCGAGGTTGCCGCGAGGTTGCCGTGAGGTTGTTTCGGGGTTGTCGCGAGGTTGCCGGGGCGGGGTGGGTCAGGCGTCCAGGTAGTGGAGGACGGCGGCGACGCGGCGGTCGACGCGGTCGGCCGGGGACAGGTCGAGCTTGGCGAAGATGCTGCGGATGTGCTTGTGCACGGCGCCTTCGGTGACCACCAGCCGTTCGGCGATGGCGGCGTTGCCCAGGCCCTCGGCCATGGCCGCCAGCACCTCCAGCTCCCTGCTGGTGAGCCGGTCCAGCGGCCCGTCGCGGCGGGTGAAGAGCTGGCCCACCACCTCCGGGTCGATGGCGGTGCCGCCCGCCGCGACCCGCTCCAGCGCGCTCATGAACTCGCCGACCCTGCCCACCCGCTCCTTCAGCAGGTAGCCGATCCCGTTCGCGCCGCCGGCCAGCAGCTCGGTGGCGAACGCCTGCTCCACGTACGCCGACAGCACCAGCACCGCCAGCTTCGGATGCAGCCGCCTGGCCTCGACCGCCGCTCTGATGCCCTCGTCCGTGTGGGTGGGCGGCATGCGGACGTCCACCACGGCGACGTCCGGCTGATGCTCCGCCACCGCCTTCATGAACGCGTCCGGGTCCGGCACGGCCGCCGCCACCTCAAACCCCTCACCGCTCAGCAGCAGCGCCAGCCCCTCGCGCAACAGGGCGTCGTCCTCCGCGATCACGACACGCACGCCAACTCCACTTCGATTCTGGTCGGCCCGCCGTCCGGGCTGGTCAGGGTGAGGACGCCGTCGTGGGCCGCGACGCGGCGGCGGATGCCCGTCAGGCCGGACCCGTCCCGCTCGGCCGCGCCGCCGCGCCCGTCGTCCTCTATCTCGACGCGCAGCGTCCTGCCGCGCCGGCGCAGCGCCACCCGGGCGTGGGCGGCGCCGCTGTGCTTGGCGACGTTGGTGAGCGCCTCGGCGACGGTGAAGTACGCGGTGGTCTCCACCGACAGCGGCAGCACCCCCAGCTCCCCCACCGACACCTTGCACGGCACCGGGCAGTCGGAGGCCAGCGCGGTGAGCGCGCCCGCCAGGCCCCGGTCCTGGAGGATCGGCGGCAGGATGCCCCGCACGACCCCGCGCAGTTCGCTGAGCGCGGTCTCGGCGGCGTCCTGGGCCCGGTCCAGCGCCGGGCCGGCCGTCGCGGGGTCGCGGTCCAGCGCCCGTCTCGCGGCGGCGACCAGCACGACCACGGCGACCAACCGGTTCTGCGCGCCGTCGTGCAGCGAGCGCTCGATGCGGCGCAGCTCGGCGGCGTGCGCCTGGAGAGCGCCCGCGCGGGTGGCGGTGAGCTCGGCGATGCGGTGCGACAGGTCGACCGACGGGTGGGGCGCCAGCAGGCGCCGTCCGGGGAGCGCCTGGAGGGTGGCCATGCCGGGGCCGATGGTGAGGGCGAGCAGGGGCCAGGCGAGGCCGATCAGGGCCGTGCCGGCGACGCCGGTCCAGGAGTCGATCGGCAGGTACAGGGTGCTGGTGGTCTCGGTCTCCGGCAGCATCCCGTACCACAGGGGGAACGTGAGGTCCCGCACCGCCATGATCGGGAAGGCGATGCCGAGCAGCCCCAGCCCGAGGCCGGACGTGGCGTGCAGGCCCAGCCAGCGCAGGTCGCGCCAGGTGGCCGGGTCGCGCCGGGCGGCGCGCAGCGCCTCCTGCCAGCTCAGGTGCTCGATGGCGGTCTGGTACGGGGACAGCACCGGCTCGCCCCACCGGCTCAGCCTGCTCCGTTCCATGTCCGCCACCGCTCTGGTCATCGACAGGACGGCCGGCAGCAGGGGCAGGCCGACCCAGAACAGCGCGGCCGTACCCGCGATCAGCCAGCAGGCCATGATGGCGAGGGCGAGGACGGCGGTGCCGAGACCGCCCGCGAGACGGTCGAGCGCCTCGACGGCGTTTCTCATCATCACCGGCCAATCTACGGATTGCCGGGGCGAACGTCATTCCAGCCTGCTGTACCGACGAGACGGCAGTGAGTGGGATTTTTCTTGATCTGCGCACTTCTTAACGTTTGCGGCATGACTGATCCGTACACCATCACGACCGACCGTCCTTCCGACTCCGAGAAGACCAGCACCCCGCGGATGGCCCTGTGGACGGTGTTCATCATCTGCCTCGCGGCCAATCTCGCCGCCAACACCATCGGCGGGTGGGGCGTGCTCGTCGGCGTCGTCACCGGCCTCGTCGCGCTGGCGTGCGGCGCCGGGCTCATCGTCGACCACCGCAACCGTCGCCGCTTGTGACCGGTGCCGTGACGCTGGAGCACGTCACCAAGATCCACGGCGGGACGGTCGCGCTCGACGACGTGTCGGCGACCGTCCCCGCCGGGCGCTTCACCGCCGTGCTGGGCCCGGCCGGCTCCGGCAAGAGCACCCTGCTGCACTGCGCGTCCGGCCTGGACCTGCCCACCTCCGGCGACGTCACCGTCGCCGGCGTGCACGTCACCGCGCTCGGCGAGAGCGAGCGCGACCAGTGGCGGCGCGCCCACGTCGGCCTGGTCTTCCCGTCCCACAACCTGCTGCCGTCCCTGACCATCGAACAGAACCTCACCCTGCCGCTCCGCCTGGCCCTGGTCCGGCCCGACCGGAGCTGGCTGCGGGAGCTGGCCGGCCGGGCGGGACTGGCCGACCGGCTCCACGACCGCCCCGCTGAGCTGCCCGAGGACGGGCAGCGGCTGGCCGCCGTCGTCCGGGCGTTCGCGGCCCGTCCGGCGGTCGTGTTCGCCGACGAGCCCGCGGGACCGTCCGGCCGCGTCCTCGACCTGCTCAGGGAGCTGGTCGAGGACCTCGGGCAGACGGTGGTGATGACGACGCGCGACCGCGCCGCCGCCGCGCGGGCGCACGACGTCCTGCTGATGGAGCGCGGCCGGGTCGTCGATCCGCTGTCCGCGCCGGGCGCCGGAATTCCGGCGCATGAGCGTCACCGCTGGGGGTAGCCACCGGCCCATGCGGCTGCGACGGTGGATGGCGGAGCGACTCCAACGCGAGCGCGGACTGCCCGCCAGACTGACGATCGCGTCGATCACGGTGGTGGTCGTCACGATCCCGTTCATGCTGCTGCTCGTGGTGGCCAAGCTGCCGCTCAATCAGTTGGACTCGCGGGTGGCGCACGACCTGCACGCCTACGCGCTGGCCAACCCCGCCGTGACGGACCTGCTCATCGTGTGGACGGACGTGTTCGGGCCCTGGCCGTGGCGGATCGTCGTGTTCGTGCTGGCGGTCTGGCTGTGGCGCAGCCGGCGCGAGGGCGCGGCGCTGTGGGCGGTGACCACGATCGTCGTGGGCGGGGCGCTCGGCTGGGCGTTGAAGATCATCGTCGATCGGACGCGGCCCAGCCTGCCCGACCCGGTGGCGCTCGCCCCTGGGCAGTCGTTCCCGTCGGGCCACGCGCTGAACGTGACGCTCGGCGCCGGGATCGTGCTGCTGCTCGTCCTGGCTCACCTGCCCGTCTGGGGACGGATCGCCGCGTGGGCGGTGGCCGTCTTCCTTGTCGGGAGCGTCTCGTACACGCGGGTGGCGCTGGGCGTGCACTGGGTGAGCGACGTGCTGGGCGGGGTGATGCTCGGCGTGGCCGTGCTCGCGGCGACGGTGGCCGCGTTCGAGAGCTGGCGGCGGCAGCAGGGGCGGGCGCGCTCCGCGCCGCCCTTGGATGGAGTCGAACCGGAGGCGGTGAGAGCGGGACGTGACCGCTAATGATTTCCGATACTACGCGTTATCGCTGGTCCTGCCGCTGCTGGTGATGGCCGGCGTGACCTTCGGGGCGGGCGAGCTGGTGCTGTCCATTCCCACGGGCGAAGGAGCCGTCAACAAGAGCCTGGCAGCGGAGCGCACCGACTGGTGGAACACGGCCACGGACTTCGGCAGCAGCCTGTCCGACACCCCGTACATCGTGACGTTCACCGCGATCGCGGTGATCGTCTTCCGGCTGGCGTTCCGGCGCTGGCGGGAGTCCGCGTTCCTGATCGCGGCCGTGTGGAGCCAGTCGCTGATCTTCCTGGCGACGACTGTGCTCATCGAGCGGAACCGGCCGGACGTGAAGCACCTCGATCCGGCGCCGCCCACGTCCAGCTTCCCGTCGGGGCACACGAGCGCCGCCGTGGCGTTCTACTGCGGGATGGCGCTGGTCCTGAGCACCCGCGTGCGACATCCGGCGCTGCGGGCGCTGCTGTGGGTGGTGGCCGTGGCGGCCTCGCTGACGGTCGCGGCCTCACGGCTGTACCGGGGCATGCACTTCGTCACCGACGTCATGTGGGGGCTGCTGCTGGGCACCGTGTGCGTGCTGGTGGCGGCGCGGGCGATCCTCTACCGGCCCGCGACGTCGCGCGAGCCCGCCCCCCGGCGCAAGACCGCCACCGTGACGTAGCCACGAGGCGCCGCGGACATCTCCTTACGCCATAAGCTATTCTCTTCTTCCCGAGAACTCTTTACGGCGTATGGAGATGTCATGCCCGAGGCCGGACTGCACGACGGCAGCACGATCGAGATCCAGGTCCACGGCACGGGCCCCACCGTGCTGCTGCCCGTCGACCCCGTCCCCGCCGAGGGGGAGCGGGCCGAGGCGATGCGCGCCTGGGGCGCCGACCCCGCCCTGGGCCGCTCCCTCATGGAAGGGCTCGGCGACCGGTTCCGGGTGGCCGCGTTCGACTACGAGGGCCACGTGCTCGCGCACCCCAAGCCCGCGACGCTGACCCCGGACAACGTGGCCGCCGACCTGCTGGCCGTCGCCGACGCGGTGGGCGCCGCCAGGTTCGCCTACTACGGCTACTCGTGGCTGGCGCTGAGCGGGCTGCAGCTCGCCCTGCGCACCGACCGGCTCGACGCCCTCGTCATGGGCGGCTTCCCGCCCGTCGGCGGCCCGTACCGGGAAATGCTGGCCGTGACCATGGCCACCCTCGGCCTGGCCGGCACGGCGACCAGCAAGGAGGCCACCCCCGGCGACTGGTCGACCGTGGAGGTCGACCTGTCCGACGCCCAGGCCAGGCAGTTCGTCACCCTGTACGAGGCGCTCCAGGACTTCGACGACCTGGCCGCGCAGCGGCGGATCACCTGCCCGCGGCTGTGCTTCGCCGGATCGGCCGACCTGATCGAGTACGACGAGCGCTGGGGCGGCGCCCGCGTCGACATCGCCGGCCCGATCGTCCGCCGCCGGGCCGAGCTGGAGGCGCTCGGCTGGACCGTGGCGGTGCTCGACGGGCTCGACCACGCCCAGGCCATGCAGCCGGCCAACGCGCTGCCCGTGCTCCGCCCCTGGCTCACCGCGCGCGTGTAACCCCTGGCCAGGGGCAGGGGACGGGGTATGCAGACCTTCCTGCCCTACCCGGACTTCGCCCGCACCGCGGCGGTCCTGGACCCGCTCCGGCTGGGCAAGCAGCGGGTGGAGGCCCTGCAGATACTGCGGGCGCTGACGGTGCCCGGCTACGGCTGGCGGCACCACCCGGCGGTGAAGATGTGGGCCGGGTTCGAGGAGGCGCTGGTGCGCTACGGCCTGGAGATCTGCCGTCAGTGGTGCTCGATGGGCCGGGCCGACACCTGCGCCGGCACCTTGACGCAGGAGCTGGCCGAGCACCGCGGCAGCCCCGTGGCCAGGACCCAGCGGGAGCTGGCCGAGGCGGACGAACTGCCGCCCTGGCTCGGCGACGAGGCCCTGCACCGCAGCCACCGCTCCGCGCTGCTGCGCAAGGACCCCGCGTTCTACCGGCCGATCTTCGGAGCGGAGCCGGACGACCTGGCGTACGTGTGGCCGCCCTCGGGCCGCCCGCCCGCCCGCATGCCCGACAGCTGAGCGACCCGGCTCGACCCACACGGCGCCGTCACGCTCCGTATACCGATAGTCGACGGATACGGACCCTCAGGCCGGTCCCTTTCAGTACTATCGACCGGCAGGACCCACCACGCGCCCAGGGCTGTCGCCCGCGGCCCCGTCTCCCAGGGGAGTCTCGTGACCAGCGGGCTCGTCGACACGCCCCCGAAACCCAGCGCCCCGCCCCGGGGCCGCCGCTGGCTGCGGCGCCTGGCCGTCGGGGCGGGGACGGCCGTGCTGCTGGTGACGGCGGCCGGGGTGGGCGTCGTGCTCAGGCTCACCGGCAACGTCCGCCACATCGACGTGTCCGGCGAGCTGGGCGTCACCCGCCCGCCCAAGGTCGCGGCCGCCGCCATGAACGTGCTGATCGTCGGCTCCGACCAGCGCGACGGCAAGAACGCCCGCTACGGTCACCGCATCTCCGGCGAGCGCACCGACACCATCATGCTGGCCCACCTGTCGTCCCGGCGTGACGGCGCCGTCGTGATCAGCTTCCCGCGCGACTCCGTGGTCCGCCTCCCCGCCTGCCGCCCCCGGGAGGGCCACCCCGGCCAGCAGCAGCACATCGGGATGATCAACGAATCGTTCAACAACGGCGGCATCGCCTGCGTCTGGAAGACCGTCGAGTCGCTCACCGGCATCCGCGTCGACCACTTCGTCAAGGTCGACTTCGCCGGGTTCAAGAACATGGTCGACGCCATCGGCGGCGTCGAGGTGTGCCTGCCGCGGCGGATCGACGACAGCAAGGCCATGCTCCACCTGCCCGCCGGCCGCCGTACGCTCGACGGCGAGCAGGCGCTCGGCTACGTCCGCGCCCGCTACTCACTCGGCGACGGCTCCGACATCGGGCGGATCCAGCGGCAGCAGATGTTCATCGCCTCCATGCTGAAGAAGGTGATGAGCGGCGACACGCTCAGCGACCCGGCCCGGCTGATCGGGTTCCTCGACGCCGGCACGCGGGCCGTCACCACCGACCCCGACTTCACCATCGGCGCGATGAAGGACCTGGCCGAGAGCCTGCGGGGCCTCGACGCCGGGCGGATCCGCTTCATCACCACCCCGTGGCGCTACTCGCTGACCCAGCCGGGCCGCGTCGAGTGGGAGCAGCCCGCGGCCGACCGGCTCTTCCGCCTCGTCGCCAGGGACGGCCGGCTGCACGACGTGCGCGACGGCCGGACCCGGGTGCCCCCTTCGAAGGTGGCGCTGGAGCTGCGCAACGGCACCTTCCGCCCCGGCCTCGGCACCGAGGTCGCGGCGGCGCTGGAGCAGCGCGGCTACCACGTCGCCCGGGTCGGCGACACCCGGCGCAAGCCGTACCGCAGATCAATGATCCTGTACGGCCCGGACGGCGAGACGCGGGTGCCGACGCTCGCCCGCGACGTGCGTGAGGCCGCGCCGCGGGCGATGCCGCGTGCCCGCACCGCCCGGCTGGTGCTGGTCGTGGGCGACGACTGGCGCGGGCTCAAGCCACCGGACCCCGCCGACGACGAGGCGCTGAAGGGCATCGACGCCACCCACGACACCTGTGCCGCCACCTGACCGCCGCCGCCCGGACGCGTACCCAGTCGGCGGCGGTCAGTGCGCTGCGGTCAAGGCCCCGGTGACGCCCGCCTTACGGCCGGCCGGCCCGCGTGTTCTGGAAGGAGGCGAACCGCCAGCCTTCCGGGGTCCGCACGGCGGTGTAGCCGAGGACGGAGTCGCGGTCGGGGTCGGGCTCGCCGTCGACGGTGGATCCTCCGGTGGCGATGACCAGCGCGACCCCGTCGCCGAGCATCCTGATGGCGGGCTCGTCCCGGCGCTCCAGCTTGATCGGCATGGTGAACAGCTGACGGTGGCCGTCCTCGATGGCCTGCCGGCCCTTCATGGTGAAGCCGAAGTAGGTGATGTAGTCGGCGTCCTCGGTGAACAGCGCCGCGTAGGCGGCGGCGTCACCGGCGTTCCAGGTCTCGAAGACGCGGTCGAGCAACTGGCGGATCTCTGCGGACATGGCGCACTCCCGTGGTCGGCGGCGCCTATCCTGGGTAACCGCGAAGTCTGGACAGGGCAGGCGCCGTGTTCGGATGGACGGCCGCCGGGGTGTTGGCGCACTCCGGCGGCTTTTTCACTCGTCGAGCTGCTGCTCCATCAGCGACTGTTCGACCGTGCCCGGCCAGTCGAGCTCGCCCCGCTCGATGCGGCCGATGACGGTGCGCACCCAGTCGAGCTCGGCGGCGTAGAGCGCGCGGTCGCACTCCAGCTCCAGCATGAGCATCTCCGGCAGCCCGTTCTCGGCCAGGGTGGCCAGGTGCGCGTCGATGCCGCCGATCAAGCCCAGGAGCGCGGCCGTACGGGTGCGCAGCGCCTTGAGCGCGGCGTCCGGGGGCAGCGCCCCGATCATCGAGACGGCGGCGACGAGAGTGCGCCGGTCGGGCTCGGGCTGCTCCAGCAGCCTGCGCATCCGGACGGCCAGCTCCTGTCTGCCCTCGTCGGTGATCTCGTAGACCGTCCGCTCCGGCCTGCGGCCCTCGCGCTCGGTCTCCGCCGGGATGATCAGCTCGTCCCTGGCCAGCCTGTCGACCGCGTGGTAGAGGCTCCTCGGCAGGCCGGTCACGTAGTCCTTGTGCGTGTCGATGATGAAGCGGTGCAGCTCGTAGGGGTGGCTGGGGCGGACGGAGAGCAGGGCGAGGACGGTGAGCCCCACCAGGTCGTGCCGTCGCGCCATCCCGCCTCCCTTGTAGTGCAATCTGCACTATAGCAAGCCGCCCCTCGCCAGGGAAGCTCAGGGAAGCTCGCCGTCGAGTTGCGCGAACGCCCGGCCGATCGCCGTACGGACGACGTCCTCGCCGTACGGGAACTTGTGGATCAGGTCCCGCAGCCCCTCCACATGGGCGCGGCGGGCCAGCTCGGCCACCACCGACAGCTCCTCGTGCTGCCCGATCACGAAGTCACGCCCCACCACCGCGCCGTGACCCGGGACGTACACCCGCTCGCGCATGTCGTGCAGCATCCGGGCCGTGGTGTCGGGCCAGTCGAGCGGGTACGCGTCGCCGAAGGCCGGCGGCGCACCCTCCTCCACCAGGTCGCCCGCGAAGACCACGCCCGCGTCGGGCACGTGCGCCACCACGTCGTTGGAGGTGTGGCCGCGCCCGAAGTGGCGCAGATGCACGACCCGGCCGCCGATGTCGAGCGTGGCGGCCGAGCTGAAGACGTGGTCGGGAGGCACGATCTCCACCTCCTCCACCTCCGCCCGCCGCTCCTCGCCGAGCGCCGCCACCACGCCGGCCAGGTGGTCGGCCCCACGCAGCTCGATCTCCTCGGCGCACCGGACGTGACCCCAGATCTCCGCCGGGAGGAACAGCGCGTTGCCGAAGTAGTGGTCGAAGTGCGCGTGCGTGTTGACGACCGTCCACGGGTTGCCGGTGATCCGCCGGACGGCGCCGATCAGGTCGGCGGCCTCGCGGTGCGACATGCGGGTGTCGAGGATCAGGCAGTGGTCGTCGCCGACCACCAGGCCCACGTTCATGTCGAACGACTCGTGGCGACGGACGTAGATCCGGTCCCCGATTTCCTGCCATGGCTCGTTCATCGCGCGATCCCGGAGCGTCGTAGCCAAGTCATGATGAACCGACCTTATTAGGATCAGCCCATGGCGTACGACATCCAGGTGGTCATCGACTCACAGGATCCGCACAACCTGGCCGACTGGTGGGCCGACGCCCTGGGCTGGGAGGTCGAACGGCAGGACGAGGCGTTCATCCGCAGCCTCATCGAGCGGGGCGACGCCGGCGAGGACGACACCGCCTTCCACCGCGGCGCCCTGGTGTGGAAGGACGGCGCGGCGATCCGCCACCCGGGCGGCCTGCGGCGCGCCCCGCGCGTGCTCTTCCAGCTCGTGCCCGAGCCGAAGACGACCAAGAACCGGGTGCACCTCGACGTCAGGGCCGGGGCCGAGAGCATCGACGCCGAGGTGGAGCGACTGGTGGGCAAGGGCGCGAAGGTGCTGCACGAGGGACGGCTGGGGCCCACCCGCTGGGTGACGATCGCCGATCCCGAGGGCAACGAGCTCTGCATCGCCTGATCCGGACGATCACTCCGGGAGTGCGTGAGCCCTGCGGCGCGGGGTAACAGGGTCACTGTCCCGAGACCTGGAGGAGAGGACGCGCGTGGACGTTCCGGCGCTGGTGTGGTGGTTGACGATCATCGGGATCGCCGGCCTGCTGCTCTTCGACTTCTTCTTCCATGTACGCAAGCCGCACATCCCCACGCTCAAGGAGGCCGCGGTCTGGTCGGCCCTGTACGTGGGGATCGCCGTGCTGTTCGGCCTGGGCGTGTGGGTCTTCGGCGGCCACACCATGGGCGCCGAGTACTTCGCCGGTTACGTCACCGAGAAGGCGCTCTCGGTCGACAACCTCTTCGTCTTCCTGGTGATCATCGCCAGCTTCCGGGTGCCCCGGGCCGACCAGCAGAAGGTGCTGCTCATCGGGATCACGTTCGCGCTGGTGGCCAGGAGCGGGTTCATCCTCCTGGGCGCGACGCTGATCAACATGTTCGCCTGGGTCTTCTACGTCTTCGGGCTGATCCTGCTCTTCACCGCCGGACACCTCATGAGGCAGGAGAGCGAGAAGAGCCACCAGGGCGACAACTTCGTGGTCCGGCTGACCCGGCGCTTCCTGCCCACCTCCGAGCACTACGACGGCGACAGGCTCACCACGGTCGTCGACGGCAAGCGCGTCCTCACCCCGATGCTGCTGGTCATGGTCGCCATCGCCGGCACCGACCTGCTCTTCGCGCTCGACTCCATCCCGGCCATCTTCGGCCTCACCCAGCACGTCTACCTGGTCTTCACGGCCACCGCGTTCTCCCTGCTGGGTTTGCGGCAGCTCTACTTCCTCATCGACGGCCTGCTCGACCGGCTCATCTACCTCTCGTACGGGCTGGCCGTGATCCTCGGCTTCATCGGCGTGAAGCTGATCCTGCACGCCCTGCACGAGAACAACGTGCCGTTCATCAACGACGGCGAGCCCGTCCCCGTGGTCGAGGTCTCCACCGGGCTCTCCCTGATCGTGATCGTCACCGCGCTGCTGGTCACCGTCATCGCCTCCCTGGCCAGCACCAAGGGCCGGGCGCAGAACCTCTCCTCCGCCGCCCGCCGCTACGCCACCAGGCTCCTGGACGAGGAGTGCGAGCCGGAGGAGTGCGCGTACTTCTACCGTAAGCTCCAGGCCGAGGAGGAGGAGCTGCGCAGGCTGCCCGAGAAGTACCGGGCGAAGATCCGCGAGGACGAGCAGCTGATGGACATGCTGCGCCGGGTCCACGAGCTGCACGGCCCGGAGGCGGCCCGCCGGCCGGGCTGACCGGCGGGCGCCCCGCGATCAGGTCTCGGTCTGCTTCTCGTAGCCCTCGTCCTGCCCGTACACCTCCTCCTGTCCCTCCTCTTCCGGCAGGGACGCCGGGTCGGTCGGCGACGGGGCGAACTCCTCGCCGATGTCCTCGTCGAGGTGTTCCTCCGGGTGTTCGCGCCGGTCGGCCAGCGGGCGCTCGTCGGGCTCTGACATGGCTCCTCCTGCGATCTCGGTACGAGCCTCCTGCCCGGACGGCCTCCGCCGACTCCCCGTGGGGGCCGTCAGCGCATCCGGACGGCGAGCAGACGCCAGATCGCGAGCTGGAGCAGGGCCAGCGCCATCGAGAAGGGGATGAGGGTCCACACGCCGGCGCTCCCGGCGACGGCTCCCGCCAGCCACGGAAGCAGTCCGCCGCCGAAGACCGACATGCCGTTCATGACGCCGATGGCGGTGGGCACCAGCCTGGCCTCGGTGAGGCGCGGCACCACCGCCATGGCGGTCGGGAACACCGGCCCGAGGAAGAACCCGAGCAGCGCGAGCCCCGCGCCCGCCACCGCGCCGCCCGGCGCCGCCCAGATCAGCGCCACCGACGCCACGACCCCGGCGAGGCACGCGTACGCCATCGCGGTCGTGCTCCACCCGAGCCGCGCGGCGACCGGGCTGATCAGGAACCGCCCGGCGGTCAGCCCCAGCCAGTAGCCGCTCATCATGGCCCCGGCTGCCGTGGCGGCCTGGGCGTGCTCGTCCACGAGGAACGTGAAGCCCCAGTTGCCGACCGCCGTCTCCAGTCCCACGTACACGACGAGGAAGAGGCAGGCCAGCACCACGGAGAGCGAGCGCAGCGCCGTGCCCAGCAGCCCGCCGCGCGCCGGCCCGTCCGCCGCCGCGCGCACCTCGCGGGGGTACGCGAACCGCGTCCCCGCCGCGAGCGGCACGAACGCCGCCGCCAGCACCAGCCAGACCTCGTTCCACGGCGCGAACGTCAGCATCCACGTCGCCAGCAGCGGCCCGAGCAGCGCCCCCACGCCGAAGTACGCGTGCAGCCGGTTGAGCAGCGCGGTCGCCGACGGCAGCCCGGCCAGGTAGGTGTTGAGCACCGCCTCCAGCAGCCCCATCCCGTACCCGGCCAGCACCTGCACCGCCACGAACCCCGCGAACGACGGCCGCAGTCCCATGATCAGCGCCGACAGCACGTACGCGCCCCCGCCCGCCAGCAACGCGGACCGCGTCCCCCACCGCCGCACCATCGCCCCGGAGCCGGACCCGGCCAGCAGGTAACCGGCGGAGAAGGTGAAGAAGATGACGCCGATCGTGGCCATGTCGACGCCGTAGTCGGCGATCTGCGCGGGCAGCAGCACCCCGGAGACCCCGCCGGTGACCCCGACCAGGATGAAGATCGCGTACGAGAGAAGGACCGAACCGCGCTGACCGGACACGCGACCCCCTGGGGTGAGGCGCGGCGACGTGTCCGATGGTAGCGAGAAGGATCATTCCCCGGCAGGGGTCAGAGCACCTGGAGCAGCGATCGTCGCCTGGCGGACGCCGGTTCGGTCAGCCACTGGCTGACGCGGCCCTTCGCGTCGAGGACGGCCCAGCGGTTGGCGGTCCTGCCGTGCAGCCGCGCCACCAGCCGGCCGTCGGCGAGGTAGAAGGCGCCGATCACGCGGGCGCCCCGCACCGGGATCGGCACCCGCCGGCCGGTGACGGTGTCGACCACCGTCGGCGTGAACCACACCGGCCACGAGCCGTCGCCGCCCGGGTCATCGGGGCGCAGCGCGTGGACCACGACGTAACGGCCGCCCGGCGACAGGCTCTGCACGTGGTTGGCCAGTCCGACGCCCTTGACCTTGACCGACTTCCCCGTTGTGAGATCGAGGCGGTGGACGCCCCGGGTCGTGCCGGCGTATCCGGCGAGGTAGCGGCCGTCGGGCGACCACGTCAGGTGGCACGGGCCGCCCGTCCTGCCCACCACGCGGTCGCCGCGCCCGTCCGCGCCGACCACCCGCACCCGCGAGCCGTCGACGTAGGCGACGCGCCGCGAGTCGGGCGACCACGCGGGGGTCAGACACGGCACGTCGCCCGGCACGCCCCGGGCCACGGTCCGCACCTTGCCGTCCGCGCGCACCCGCAGCGCGGAGCCGCTGACGTAGGCGACCTTCCGCCCGTCGGGGGAGACCGCGAACTGCACGCTGTCCTTCAGCCGGGCCAGGGCCTTCCACCCGGAGGGCGGGTGGTGGCGGTCGATCCGGTAGGCGCCGTCGTAGTGGACGTAGACCGCGGCCCCC
>NZ_JAPNNL010000040.1 GCF_027620315.1 Nonomuraea corallina
GTGCAGCCGCGCCCGGGTGCCGGCGCCGAGTGCGTCGTAGGCGGCGGCCCGTCCCAGCGGCTCACGGAACCTGATCACCCGGCCGGGCTCCTCGACCAGCACCCCGGCGGCCACGGCCTCCTCCAGCGCGTCCAGTTCCGGACTCACACCCGGCCCGTCACCCTCCGGCCCGTCACCCTCCGGCCCGTCACGTCCCGGTCTGTCACCCTCCGGCCCGCCCGCCCGGGGTTCGGGCATCGCCCGTGCCACCGTCGCGGCCTCGTACAGCGTGCAGTCCTCCCCCAGGACCGCGCAGGCCCCGATGAGCGCCCGCGCCGACGGCCCGCAGGACCGCAGCCGCCGGGTGAACGTGCGCGCGTACGTGACGGGGGCGGGCAGCCGCACCCCGGGATCGGCGAGCGCCGAGACCGGGAGGGCGGCGAGCATCGCGCGGGCGTGCAGCGGGTTCCCCAGCGTGTGCGCCCGAAGCCGCGCCGCGGCCGGCTCGGACAGCGCCTCCCCCGGCGTCGTCCGCTCCCCGTCCAGTGGGGAGGGCGCCGGTTCGCCGGGTGCGGCCAGGGCGCGCACCCCCTCAGGCGGCGGCTCCGCGCTCCCCTCACCCCCCCGGAGCCGCCGCCTCGGGACGGCCGCCTCGTCCGGGTGTCCCGAGCTCCCCCGCGGCTGTCCCGCGCTCCCGATCGCGCCTTCAGGCTCCCGTACGGGCAGCCTGGCCAGTTCCGCGACCGACAGGCCCTGGAGGGAGATGCGGCAGGCGCCGTCGCCGGTCAGCAGCCGCCGCAGCCCGGTCGGCAGCCACGGATCGTCGGCGTCACGGCAGGCGGCCAGCACCAGCACCCGCTCCCCGCCCAGGCGCCGCACGGCGTAGCAGAGCGCGCGCAGCGACGGCCGGTCGGCCCACTGCGCGTCGTCCACCACCACGACCACGGGCCCGGCGGCCTGCGCGCACCGGATCGCCTCGCACAGGGCCTGGCCGGCGGTCCACGGATCGTCCGCCGCCAGGTCGGGCAGCAGCCGGCGGGCCACGCCGTACCTGAGGTGCCGTTCGCCGGCGTCGCCGCTCGTGGAGATGGTCCGCGTCCCGGAGGCGCCGGCGAGCGCGTGCCGGATGAGCGCCGTCTTGCCGATGCCCTCCGGCCCCTCGATCATCACTCTGCGCGCCGGTCCGGTCGCCGCCAGGCACAGCTCGGCCCGTACCGCCGCGAGCTCCGCCTCCCTGCCGACGAACATGACCTTCTCCCTCCCTCGCCTTACCCAGAGGGGGCGAGGGAGGATTTGATACACCCTTGAACAACTGCGGATTTTCCGGCGGCCCCGGCCGCTCGGGCTGCCGGCGGTCGCCGGAGCCGCCGCATGGGCGACAATGCCGGATGTGATTGTGGACAAGGCGATCTACCACGACGGCGTGCGCGAGACCATCGGCGGCGACATCAGCGACGCCTTCGGCCGGGCCCGCGCCAGGGGTGACTCCTTCCTGTGGATCGGCCTGCACGAGCCCACCCGGGAGGAGTTCGACCTGATCACCAGCGAGGTGAAGCTCCACCCGCTGGCGGTCGAGGACGCGATCCACGCCCATCAGCGGCCCAAGCTCGAACGCTACGACGACACCCTGTTCGTGGTGCTCAAGCCTCTGCTGTACGTCGAGGAGACCTCGGACGTCGAGGTGGGCGAGATCAACCTGTTCATCGGCGCCGACTTCGTGATCAGTGTCCGGCACGGCCAGGCGGCCCCGCTCGCCGGAGTGCGCCGCCGCCTGGAGAACGACCCCGCCCTGCTCGACGCCGGTCCCGCCGGTGTCTTCTACGCCATCTGCGACGACGTCGTGGACACGTACTGGCGCATCTCCCACGAGATCGAGGCCGACCTCATCGCCCTGGAGCGCCGGGTCTTCGGCGGCGCGCTGTCCGACGTGACCGCCGACATCTACGCGCTCAAGCGGGAGGTGCTGGAGTTCCGCACCGCGCAGGACCCGCTGGTGCCGGTGCTCGACGAGATCGTCAAGGGCCGGGTGGAGCTGTGCGCCGGCATGCGGGAGCAGTTCCGCGACGTGCTCGACCACCTGCTGCGGGTGGACACCCGCATCGACGAGCACAACGAGCTGCTCACCAGCGCCCTGAACGCCCACCTGGCGCTGGTGACCAGCGAGCAGAACAAGGTCGCCATGCGGCAGAACGCCGACATGCGCAAGATCTCGTCGTGGGCGGCGCTCATCGCCGTGCCGACCATGATCGCCGGAATCTACGGGATGAACTTCGACCACATGCCGGAGCTGCACTGGCCGTTCGGCTACCCGCTCATCCTGGGCCTCATGGCCGTCGCCGCGTTCGTCGTCTTCCGGCTGCTGCGCAGGAGCGGGTGGCTCTGAACCGCCGCCCCGCCCCCCGCACAGGCCGGGGGTCAGTCCCGGGCCGCTCGCCCGGCGCGGGCAGCAGCGCCGGCACCACCTCCACCAACCTCCGCCAGGACGGCCCACACCAAGACGCTGGAGCAGGCCGCGAACGCCGGCGCGTACGCCGAGGTCTGGGAGCGCCTCCGCACGGTCATGCCCGCGCGGGGGGCGCCCCGGGCGCACGACGCGCCGGAACGGCGACGGGCCTGGCACGGACGCTGGCGATCAGCCCCGACATTCCCGGCCCGCCGTCGCGGGGAGCGAGTCAGACGACGACCAGCTCCCTGGTGGTGACGTTGAGCCGGTCGACGCCGGACTCGGTGCACACCACGATGTCCTCGATCCGCGCCCCGTGGGCTCCCGCCAGGTAGATGCCGGGCTCGACGGAGAAGGCGAAGCCCGGCTCCAGCGGCTCGCCGTTGCCGGCGACGATGTACGGGTCCTCGTGGCCCTCGACGCCGATGCCGTGGCCGGTGCGGTGGATGAAGTGGTCGCCGTAGCCGGCCTCGGCGATGACGTCGCGGGCGGCGGCGTCGACCGACTCGCACGACACGCCGGGGCGTACGGCCGCGCAGGCGGCGTCCTGGGCGCGGCGCAGCACCTCGTAGTAGGCGGCGAACTCGGCCGGCGGCTCGCCCACGCAGTAGGTGCGGGTGGAGTCGGAGCAGTAGCCGCTCGGCATCTGGCCGCCGATGTCGACGACGACGGGCTCGGCGGGCTGGATGACCCGGTCGGACACGTCGTGGTGCGGGCTGGCGCCGTTGGGGCCGGAGGCGACGATGGTGAAGTCGACGGTGGCGTGGCCGGTGGCGAGGATGGCCTCGGCGATGTCGCGCGCCACCTCGCGCTCGGTGCGGCCGGCCCGCAGGAAACCGGGCACCTGCCGGTGCACCTCGTCGATCGCCTCGCCGGCCTCGCGCAGCGCGGCCACCTCGGCGGGCGACTTGCGCATCCGCAGCTCGCGCAGCACGCTTCCGGCGAGGACCTGCTCGGTGTCCGGCAGCACGTCACGGAAGCGCAGCGACGCCATCGCCCACATGCGGTCGGCCACGCCGACCTTGCCCACCGGCCCGAGCCGGTCGGCGGCGATCAGGTACGGGTCGTCGGTCTCGTCCCACGCCACGAACTCCAGGCCCAGCCGCGAGGCGGGTGACGCCTGCGCGGCCGGCAGCTCAAGCCTGGGCACCATCATGAACGGGTCGGCCGCGGCGGGCACCACCAGGCAGGTCAGCCGCTCCAGCGGTTTGGCGTCGTAGCCGCTGACGTAGCGCAGGTCTGGGCCCGGGGTCAGCAGCAGGGCGTCGACCCCGGCTTTGGCCGTGGCCTCGCGCACGGCGGCCAGGCGGGACACGGGATACAAGTCTGAGTACGTCATCACAGGGCTCAATCTACTCGCCTAAAATCCGCGAAAAGCTCTCACCACGCCTCAGACCCCCGGTACCCGGCGCACACGGGCCATCACGTACTGTGATGCCAATTGTCCTGTTCCCACGCCTGCCGGAGGTCCGATGAGCATGCTCGACGGGTACTCCGAGCTGCTCGCCTCCCGGCTCGCGCACGCCCAGCGGCTGGGCAACATGGGCTGGGCGGAGTGGAACCTGCGCACCGGCGGCATCGTCTGGTCCGAGCAGGTGTACGCGATCTTCGGCAGGGACCCGGCGGAGGGCCCGCTGCCGCTGGCGGCCCTGGCCGGCTACGTCGAGCCCGACGACCTCGCGGCGCTGGACGAGCTGCTGTGGACGGTGACGCAGGGCGTGGAGTCGGTCCAGGCCGAGTTCCGCATCCGGCGGGCCGCCGGCGACGTGCGCAACCTGCGCGTGGTGCTGGAGCCGCTGATGGCGCCCGGCGGGCCGACCGGCGTGCACGGCGTGATCCAGGACATCACCGGCCGCCGCCGCGCCGAGCGGATCATGTCGGAGTCGCGCCGCCAGCTGCTGGAGGCGCGGGTGCAGGCCGCCGAGGAGCGGCACGTGATGCTGGCGTTGCGCGAGGCGATCCTGCCCGAGCCGGCCGGCTGCCTGGACCTGCCGCACACCAGGATCGCGGTCCGGTACGTGCCGGCGGAGAAGACGGCGAGCCTGGGCGGCGACTGGTTCGAGGCGGCGGCGCTGCCGGACGGGCGGGCGCTGCTGGCCATCGGTGACGTGTCCGGCCACGGCCTGCCCGCGATCGCGCACATGGCCCAGCTCCGGCACGCGCTCATCGGCCTGACGATGACGGGCGAGCCGCCGAACCGGCTGCTGTCCCGGCTGAACGACCTGGTGCTGCACCGTCTCGCCGACACCACGGCGACCGCGGTGGTCGGCCATCTGGACGCGGTCACCCGGGTGTTCACCTGGGCGCAGGCCGGCAACCTGGCGCCGGTGCTGGTGCGCGACGGCGTGGCCAGCAGGCTCGACCCGCCGCGCGGCATCCTGCTCGGCGCCACCGGCGACGTGCCGTACCGGCTGGCCGAGACGCGGCTGCGGAGCGGCGACCTGGTGCTGATGTTCACCGACGGGCTGGTGGAGCGGCGCACCCGTGACATCGACGAGGGCCTGGACCTGGTGATGACGGCGGCGTGCAAGCTGCCGGGCCGTGATCTGGACGAGGGCCTGGACCGCCTGCTGGAGGACATCGGCGGGCCGAACCCGGAGGACGACGCGTGTCTGCTCGCGGTGGGCATACTGGGCACGTGCTGATGCTTCTGGACACCCCCTCGCTCTATTTCCGCGCCTTCCACGGCATCCCGGAGACGATCACCGCGCCCGACGGGATGCCGGTGAACGCGGTCCGGGGGCTGATCGACATGATCGCCACGCTGGTGCGCGGCCACTCCCCCACCGAGCTGGCGGCGACCATGGACGCGGACTGGCGGCCCGCCTTCCGGGTGGCGGCGCTGCCTTCGTACAAGGCCCACCGGGTGGCCCAGGGCGACGCCGAGGAGGTGCCGGACACGCTGGTGCCGCAGATCGCGGTGATCGAGCGGGTGCTCGACGCGGTCGGCATCGCCCGGCCGGAGTCGCCCGGCTACGAGGCCGACGACGTCATCGGCACGCTCACGCACCGGGCGCGGGGCGCGGTCGACATCGTGACCGGCGACCGCGACCTGTTCCAGCTCGTCGACGACGCCCGGCCGGTGCGGGTCCTCTACACCGCGCGCGGGCTGCGCAACCTGCAACTGGTCGACGAGGCGTGGGTGAGCGCCAAGTACGGCATCCCTGGCCGCTGCTACGCCGACTTCGCGACGCTGCGCGGCGACCCGAGCGACGGCCTGCCGGGGGTGCCGGGCGTGGGCGAGAAGACGGCGGCGGCGCTGATCACCAGGTTCGGCTCGCTGGAGGCGCTGCTGGAGGCGCTCGACGGGGGCGGCGCGGAGGGGTTCCCTGCCGGAGCCCGCACCAAGCTGGCCGCCGCCCGCGACTATCTGGAGGTCGCGCCGGTGGTGGTCAAGGTCGCGCACGACGCCCCGCTGCCCGGCGCCGACCTGACGCTGCCGGCCAAGCCGCGCGACCCCGAGGCGCTGGTGGAGCTGGCCGACCGCTACGGGCTCGACGGCCCGCTCAACAGGCTGCTGGAGGTGCTGAAGCGCTGAGAGTGTCCGAATCGGCATCGAACGCGTAGAACGCCCGAGTCGTCCGGCCCGATAGATTGACCCCGTGTCGACCACCATGATCAGGGTTCCGGCCGGGGTGCCCGCCCGCCTCGAGGACGGGTTCGGCCGGATCAGGCGCGAGCTGAAGCTCCCGGACGCCTTCCCCGCCAAGGTGGCCGAGGAGGCCGCCTGGGTGGCGCGGGTGCCGCGGCCGGGCGGCGAGGACCTGACGGAGCTGCCGTTCGTCACCCTGGACCCGCCCGGTTCGATGGACCTGGACCAGGCGTTCCACCTGGAGCGGCTGCGCGGCGGCTACCGGGTCTGGTACGCGATCGCGGACGTGGGTGCGTTCGTCCGCCCCGGCGGCGTGATCGACGACGAGGCCCGGGCCAGGGGCGCGACCGTCTATCTCCCCGACGGCAACGTGCCGCTGCACCCGCCGGTGCTGTCGGAGGGCGCGGCCAGCCTGCTGCCGGGCGCGGAGCGGCCGGCCGTGGTCTGGCGGATCGACCTCGACGGTGACGGCCGCACGGTCGGCGCGGACGTGCTGCGGGCGCGGGTGCGCAGCCGCGAGCGGCTCGACTACGACTACGTGCAGGCGGCGGTCGAGACCGGCACCGCCGACGGCCCGATCGTCCTGCTGGCCGAGATCGGCAGGCTGCGGCTGGCGCTGGAGCGCGAGCGCGGCGGGGTGACGCTGCCGACCCCGGAGCAGCAGCTGGTGCCGGACGACGGCGGTTACCGGCTGGCCTACCGGCTGCCGCTGCCCGCCGAGGCGTGGAACGCCCAGTTGTCGCTGCTGGCCGGGATGGCGGCGGCGCAGCTGATGCTGGAGGCGGAGATCGGGCTCCTGCGGGTGCTGCCGGCGCCGCGCCCCGCCGACCTCGACCGGGTGCGCCGGGTGGCGCAGGCCCTGGAGGTGCCGTGGCCCGACGGCGCCGGTTACGGGGCGGTGGTGCACGACCTGGACGCCAAGCTGCCCCGGCACGCGGCGTTCCTGCACGAGGCGCGGGTGCTGCTGCGCGGCGCCGGGTACGCGGCCTTCGACGGGGCGCCGCCGAAGCTGGCCGAGCACGCGGCGGTCGCGGCCCCGTACGCGCACGTGACCGCCCCGCTGCGGCGGCTGGCCGACCGGTACGCGAGCGAGGTGTGCCTGGCGATCGCCGCGGGCGAGCCGGTGCCGTCGGACGTGCGCCGGGCGCTGCCCGAGCTGCCCGAGCTGATGGCGGCCTCCGGCCGGCGGGCGGGCGCGGCCGAGCGGGCCTGCGTCGACCTGGCCGAGGCGTACGTGCTGCGCGACCGCATCGGCCAGGAGTTCGCCGCCACGGTGGTCGACGCGGACGAACGCGGCGGGCTGGTGCAACTGACCGAGCCGGCCGTGATCGCGCGCTGCGACGGCGCGCTGCCGCTGGGCGAACAGGTGGCCGTACGGCTGGTGGCCGCCGAGCCGGCCACCCGCGAGGTCCGCTTCACCTTCCCCTGAGCACGCCCCTGAGCACGCCCCTGAGCACGCCCCTGAGCACGGCCCGGAGCACGGCCCGGAGAAAGGGGCTCACACGAGCGACGAGTAGGCCACCACGCCCCGGCGCATCCCGTCGACGGCCTTCGTCGCGGTCTGCTTGATCGCGCTGCCGGGCGGGGCCGCGTCGCCGAGCTGGCCCAGCAGGTCCATCAGCTGCTTGATCCAGCGCACGAAGTCGCCGGCGGCCAGCTCGCCGCCGTTGACGCCGTCCATCAGCACCGCGTCGAGGCTGTGGCCCTTCGTCCACCGGAACGCCGCCCACGCGAACCCCAGGTCGGGCTCGCGGATGGTGGACAGTCCGTGGTCGGCCTCGATGCCCTCCAGCTCGCCCCACAGCCGGGTCATGGCCGTCAGCGCGTCCTGCGCCCGCCCGGCGGGGATCTTGGGCCGGCGGGCGTCGTCGGACTGGCGCGACTCGAACACCAGCGCCGACACGCACGCCGCCAGCTCGGCCGGGTCGAGCTCCTCCCACAGGCCGCTGCGCAGGCACTCCGCGGTCAGCAGGTCGAGCTCGGTGTAGAGGCGGCCCAGGCGGCGGCCCTCGTCGGTGACGTGCTCGCCGTCGAGGTAGCCGAGCTGCCCCAGCACCGTGCAGATGCGGTCGAAGGTACGCGAGATGACGTGGGAGCGGCCCTCCACGCGCCGGCGCAGCCCCTGGGTCTCGCGCAGCAGCTTGTGGTAGCGCTCGGCCCAGCGGGCGTGGTCCTCCCGCTCGTCGCAGCCGTGGCAGGGATGCTGGCGGATGCGCCTGCGCAGGTCGTTGACCTCCTCGTCCTCCATCGCGTGGTCGCGCGCCCTGAGCGGCTTGCCCAGGTCGCGGTCGCCGAGCTTGGCGAGCAGGGTGGAGACCAGGTCGGCCCGCTCCTTCGGCGAGCGGCCGTTGAAGTTCTTCGGGATGCGGACCTTCTCCAGCGGCTCCACCGGGACCGGGAAGTCGGCCGGGTCGAGGCGCTTGACCTGCTTGCCGATGGTGAGCACCAGCGGCGTCGGCCCGGTCGCCGCCGACCGGTTGCGCGGGTTGCGACCGGGGTCGAGCACGATCGCCAGCCCGGCCCGCCGCCCGCCGGGCACCCGGATCACGTCGCCGGGCTGCAGCGCCTCCAGCGAGCGCACCGCCGCCGCGCGCCGGGCCGCGCCGCGCTGGCGGGCCAGGTCGGCCTCCCGGTCGGACAGCCGCCTGCGCAGCGTCGCGTACTCGCCGAAGTCGCCCAGGTGGCAGGTCATCGCCTCCTGGTAGCCCTCCAGCGCCTCCTCCTGCTTGCGCAGCTGCTTGGCCAGCCCGACGACCGCCCGGTCGGCCTGGAACTGCGCGAACGACTCCTCCAGCAGCGCCCTGGCCCGCTCCCGCCCGAACTGGCCGACGAGGTTGACCGCCATGTTGTACGAGGGCTGGAAGCTGGAGCGCAGCGGGTAGGTGCGGGTGCCGGCCAGGCCCGCCACCGACAGCGGGTCCATGGACGGCTGCCACAGCACCACGGCGTGGCCCTCGACGTCGATGCCGCGCCGCCCGGCCCGGCCGGTGAGCTGGGTGTACTCGCCGGGGGTGAGGTCGGCGTGGGTCTCGCCGTTCCACTTGTCGAGCTTCTCGATGACCACGCTGCGGGCCGGCATGTTGATGCCCAGGGCCAGCGTCTCGGTCGCGAACACCGCCTTGACCAGGCCGCGGGTGAACAGCTCCTCCACGACCTCCTTGAACGCCGGGAGCATGCCCGCGTGGTGGGCCGCCAGCCCCCGCTCCAGGCAGTCGCGCCACTCCAGATAGCCCAGCACCGCCAGGTCCTCGTCGGGCAGGTGGGCGGTGCGCTCGTCGACCAGCTGGCGGATCTCGTGGCGCTCCCGCTCGGTCGTCAGCCGGATGCCCGCGTACAGGCACTGCTGGACGGCCGCCTGGCAGCCCGCGCGGGAGAAGATGAAGGTGATCGCGGGCAGCAGGCCCTCGGCGTCGAGCTTCTCGATCACCTGAGCCCGGTCGGCCGGCCTGCCCCGCGACGGCCGGCCGTAGCCGCGCCCGCGGCGGCCGGCCAGCAGCCGCTCGGCGTCGCGGGTGACCCGCATCAGCGTCGGGTTGATGCGCGGCACGTCGTCGTCGGGCAGGAACAGGTCGTAGATCCGGTTGCCGACCATCATGTGCTGCCACAGCGGAACCGGGCGGTGCTCGTCGACGATCACGGTGGTGTCGCCGCGCACCTCGCCGAGCCACTCGCCGAACTCCTCGGCGTTGCTGACCGTCGCCGACAGCGCCACCAGCCGGACCGACTCCGGCAGGTGGATGATGACCTCTTCCCAGACCGCGCCGCGGAACCGGTCGGCCAGGTAGTGGACCTCGTCCATGACGGCGAAGCCGAGCCCGGCCAGCGTGGCCGACCCGGCGTAGAGCATGTTGCGCAGCACCTCGGTCGTCATGACGACGATGGGCGCCTCGCCGTTGATGCTGTTGTCGCCGGTCAGCAGGCCGACCTTGGCGGTGCCGTACCGTTTGACCAGGTCGTTGTACTTCTGGTTGGACAACGCCTTGATCGGGGTGGTGTAGAAGCACTTGCGGCCCTGCTCCAGGGCCAGATGGACGGCGAACTCGCCGACGACCGTCTTGCCCGACCCGGTCGGGGCCGCCACCAGCACGCCGTCGCCCGCCTCCAGCGCCCGGCAGGCGTCGATCTGGAAGTCGTCGAGCTCGAACTCGTACAGGCCCCGGAACGACCGCAGAGCGGGGGCGTCTCCCGGGTATTTCTGACGGAAGGCCGCGTAGCGTTCCGCTGGCGTTGTCATAGTCGCCAGCCTACCGAAACCGCCATTCCGGTCAGCCCTCGCGGTGATCGCTTCCGGCCGACCGCCTTTACAAAGTACGGCTCAGGTGAGGACGGTCAGCGCCCCCGGCCGCACCTCGCAGGTGACCGGCCCGGGCCCGATCCGTTCGCCGTCGGCGTAGGCCACCACGCCGGGCGCCTCCAGCCGCACGCTCCTGGCCCGGCGGACGGTGACGGCCCGGTGGCCCACGTGGGTGCCCCGGTAGACGCTGGGGAACACGCGCAGGAACTCGGCCTTGCCCACCGCCTCCACCATCACCACGTCCAGCAGCCCGTCGTCGGGCACCGCGTCCGGGCACACCCGCATCCCCGCCCCGTAGGAGCAGGTGTTGCCCACGGCCACGAGCATCGCCTCCCGCTCGTACGGCTCGCCGTCGTCGAGCGTGACCCGGAACGGGATCGGCTCGAAGGAGCGCAGCTCCTGCGCGGTGGCCAGCAGGTAGCGGGCCGTGCCGGACGGCCAGGTCAGCCGGTTGGCGCGCTCGTTCACCCGCGAGTCGAACCCGCAGCACACCACCCCGGCGAACAACTCCTCGCCGGCGTCGGTGCTGATCCGGCCGGCGTCGACGGATCGCGTCCGCATCCGCAGGATCGCCCCGGCGGCGGCGATCGGGTCCTTGCTCGGGACGCCGAGGGCGGCCGCGATGTCGTTGCCGGTCCCCGCCGGGATGATGCCGAGCGGCACGTCGGTGCCGTTCACGGCCTGCACGGCGAGGTGGACCAGGCCGTCTCCGCCGAAGGCGACGAGCGCGTCGGGCCGCTCGGCGACCGCGAGGCAGGCCCGGTCGAGCGCGTCGGCGGCGTCGTCGCCGACGATCACCGACAGCTCGGCGCCGCCCGCGCGCAGCCTGCGGGCGACGGGCTCCAGCAGGCGGAGCGTCCTTCCGCCGCGCGCGGTGGGGTTGACCAGCAGGGCGAGATGGGGGGCCACGCCTCCGGAACCTACCGCCTACCGGGCGGTTCCGGAATCCTCTTCCAGCGTCTTGTCGGCGAGGTCGGGGCCGAGCGGCGAGGCCTCGTCGTCGGACAGGTGATCGAACTCGCTGGCCGGCTGCCGCTTCTCGCGCAGGTACATGAACAGCTCCGCCGCCGCGAACAGCACGATCATCGGCGCGGCCAGGGCCATCATGGTGATCGGGTCGCCGCCGGGGGTGACGACCGCGCCGAAGACGAACATCAGGAAGATGACCAGCCGCCGGTGCTTGGCGACCGTGGCGTGCGGCAGCACCCCGATCAGGTTGAGGAACACCAGCAGCAGCGGCAGCTCGAACGACACCCCGAAGATCAGCAGCATGATCAGGACGTAGTCGAGATACTGGTCGATCGCGATGGTCGCGACCGTGCCCTCGAGGCTGAAGCCGAGCAGGAAGCCCAGCGCGGTGTCCATGATGAGGTAGGACAGCGCCGCGCCCACGGCGAACAGGGGCACGGCCAGTCCCAGGAAGGTCATCGTGTAGCGCTTCTCGGCGCGATAGAGCGCGGGCGTGACGAACGCCCAGATCTGGTAGAGCCAGACCGGCGACGCCAGCACCAGGCCCACCATCAGCGAGATCTTCAGCGTGATGAAGAACGACGAGAAGATGCCGTTGTAGGTCAGGCTGCACTCGCCGGTGAGCTGGTGTGACTGCGTCGTGGAGCAGTAGGGCTCCTTGAGCACCTCCCACACCGGCCCGGACACGATCCAGCCGAGCATCACGCCCACCGCGACGGCCGCCAGCGCGATCAGCAGGCGGTTGCGCAGCTCACGGAGATGGTCCATGAGCGGCATCCGGCCCTCGGAGTCGCGCTCCGGCTTGGGCCGTGACCGTTTCAGCAGCGCCATCGATGAGTCCTGGGGACTAGGGGACGGTGATCAGGGACGCTTGTCGGCCTGCGCCGCGGCGCGCAGGCGCGCGGCCTGCTCCTCCAGCTTGCGGGCCTGCTCCTCGGCCGACAGCTCCGGCGCGGGCGCGGCGTGCAGCTGCGGCGGGGGCGCCGGCTGCGCCTGCGGCTGGGCCTGCACCACGGTCGCCTTGTTGTCGTCGTCGTCATCGTTGAGCTTGCTGGTCTCGGCCTTGAAGATGCGCAGGGACCGGCCGACGCCACGGGCGAGGTCCGGCAGCTTCTTGGCCCCGAACAGCAGGACCAAGGCCACTAGGATCAGGATGATCTCCGGAGGTCCCAAGTTCATGTGACGTCCTTCATGGTGAGAGCGAGGTGCGGTCTTTCCTCACGATCGTACGCTGCCAAGGGCGCTGCCTCATCCCCCAGCGTCCTCTTTGCGATGGAATTGATGGCGAACATGAGTAATCGTCCTGTTCAACTCGGCCGCCGCGCTGGTGACCCGGGCCGCCGCGACCCCGAGGACGGCCACACCGGCCACACCGAGCCCGATCGACACCAGGATCCACGTCATGTCTGGCGAGCGTACAGCTCCAGGGACCGCTCCGCCTCCTCGCGCACCCGTTCGGCCATCCGGAGCGGCGAGACGACCCGGCCGGTGTCGCCCAGCCGCAGCGCCAGTTTGAGTATCCAGTCGTCGTCGCGGGCGCGCAGCGAGATCCGCAGCCGCCCCTCGCCCAGCTCGGTCACCTGCTCGCACGGGTAGTACTCGGCGACCCACCGCCCGGCGGCGGTCACCTCCAGCTCCACCAGCGGGTCGGCGGGCGAGGGCCGGAACACGCCCTGGGCGACGTCGATCGGCTCGGCCTCGGCGGGCGGGTTCGCGGGCTCGTCGAGCACCTCGACGCCGAGCATCCGGTCGAGCCTGAACAGCCGCATCGCCTCGGCGCGGTAGCACCAGCACTCCAGGTAGGTGCGGCCGTCGGCGACGACGATCCGCATCGGGTCGACCTCGCGCGGGGTGACCTCGTCGCGGCCCGGCACGTAGTAGCGCAGCGACAGCCGCCGCCGGGAGTTCAGCGCCTCGCGCACCCGGGGCAGCGCGTCCGGGGCGGCGTCCACGTCGACGGCCACCTGGCTGCTGACGGCGGCGGCCCCCTCGCCGGCGGCCCGCTCCAGCTTGGCCACCACGCGCGGCAGCGCGTCGCCCCGCACCTCGGCCAGCTCCGGGGTCGCGGCGAGCATGCGCAGCGCCACCAGCAGCGCGCTGGCCTCGTCGATGCCGAGCCGCAGCGGCCTGGCGATGGTGTCGGCGTTGTCGATGAGGATCTCGCCGCCGTCCCAGGACACGTCGATGAGGTCACCGGGGGTGTGGCCGGGCAGCCCGCACATCCACACCAGCTGCAGGTCGTCGATGAGCTGCTTCTCGGTCAGCCCGAACACCTCGGCCACCTCGCCGACCTGGGCCCCCGGATGGGACATCAGGTAGGGCACGAGAGCCAGCAGCCTCGGCAGCCGGTCGGCGGATCCGCTCACGCCAGCGCCCCCTTCAGTCGGCGGATGACGGCTTCGCGCGCGTCGGGCGGCCCGGCCACCTCGACGTCGGAGCCGAGGCTGGCCATCCATCCGGCCAGCCGTTCGGGGTCGGTGAAGGGCAGCTCGGCCTCGTCCCAGCCGTCGGCTCCAGGCCGGACGGCCCTGGCGAGCTGGCGCAGCCCTTCACAGGTGCCCTGGCGGACGCGCACCACCGCGACGCGCCCACTGGCGGGCTCGTCCGGGAAGGCGACCATGGCCCGCAGGTCGACGCCCTCGGGCACCTGGACGGAGCCCGGCCTGCCGAAGGTGGTGACGGGGCCGGTGATGCGGCTCAGCCGGAAGGCGCGCGGCGCCTCGCGGTCCCGGTCGTAGCCCGCGACGTACCACCGGCCGCGGCGGCTCACCACGCCCCACGGCTCGACGGTGCGGGTGTGCACGTTCTCGCTGCCGGCGCCGCGGTAGTCGAACCTGACCGCCTTGCGGTCGCGCACCGCCTGCCACAGGGCGGGGAAGGCCGGGTCGCGGGTGTCGACCCGCAGCTCCAGCGCCCCTCCCCCGAGGCCGCCGCCGACGCCGCCGAGCGCGTCGTCGGTGTGGACGCCGCCCGCGCGCAGCTTCAGCAGCGCCCCCGAGGCCGCCTCGGCCAGGCTCGCGCGCTGCCACACCTGGGCGGCCATGCCGAGCACGGCGGCCTCGTCGGGTTCGAGCGTGATCTCGGGCAGCTCGTAGGACTGCCGCTCGATGCGGTAGCCCGGCTCGTCCTCCCACGGGTCGCGCACCACGTCGATGGGGATGCCGATCTCGCGCAGCTCGTTCTTGTCGCGCTCGAACATCCGCTGGAACGCCTCGTCGCTGTCGCGGTCGTAACCGGGCACGGCGTGCCTGATCTGCTCGGCCGGCAGCGGACGACGGGTGGCGAGCAGACAGATCACCAGATTCAGCAACCGCTCGGTCTTCCGGCGCGACATCCGCTCACTCCTCCTCCAACGACGCTACCCTGCCCCCGTGATCAGATGGCGCAAGGGCGAGGTCATACGGATCCGGCGCGAGTGGCCGGGAGCGATGGAACTGGATGTCGCCGTCCCCGAGGAGGACGGCCCGCCCGGCTCGGAGCCTGGCGTGCCGTGCCGGGCGCTGGCCTACCCGTCTCTGGTGGGCCGTCCCGAGCCCGGCGACGAGGTGCTGCTCAACACGACGGCACTCGCGATGGGTCTCGGTACGGGAGGTTACGCCATGGTGGTGGCCGTGCCGAACCGTTTGCCGGAAGATCCTCAAGGCCCCGGGCACCTGGTGAAGGCTCGCTACACGCCGTTGCAGGCCACGGTGCTGAGCGCGGACGAGCAGGGCTCGCCCTACCATGAGGCGCTGCGCGAGGCCGACTCGGTCGACGGGATGCCGGTGGTGGTGGCCGACCTGCACTCGGCGCTGGCGCCGATCCTGTGCGGGCTGTACGCGGCCGCGGGCCGTTCGGTGCGGGTCGCGTACGTGATGCTCGACGGCGGGGCGCTGCCGGCGTGGTTCTCGATGGCGGCGGCGACGCTGCGGCAGCAGGGCTGGCTGGCCGGGACGGTCACGGTCGGGCAGGCGTTCGGCGGGGACGTGGAGGCGGTCACCACCCACACGGGCCTGCTGGCGGCCCGCCACGTGCTGGGCGCGGACGTGGCCGTCGTCGCGCAGGGGCCCGGCAACCTGGGCTCGGGGACGCGGTGGGGGTTCTCGGGGGTGTCGGCGGGCGAGGCGGTCAACGCGGCCTCGGTGCTGCTGGGGCGGCCGGTCGCGGCGCTGCGGGTCAGTGAGGGCGACCGGCGCGAGCGGCATTACGGGATCTCCCACCATTCGCTGACCGCCTACGGCAGGGTGGCGCTGGTCCGCGCCCGGGTGCCGGTGCCGATGCTGCCGGGCGAGTTCGGCCGGCGGGTGCGCGACCAGGCCGAGCTGCTGGCCGTCCGGCACGAGCTGGTGCCGGTCGAGGTCGACGGCCTGCACGAGGCGCTGCGCGGCTCACCGGTGCGGCTGTCGACCATGGGCCGGGGGCTGGAGGAGGACCTGCCCTACTTCCTGGCGTCCGCGGCGGCGGGCAGGCTGGCGGCCTCACTGCTGGCGTCGTAGGGGTCCCTGAACGTGAACGCCTCGGGGCCGGGGCCTTCGGCCTTGAGGCGTTCCAGCCGCGCCATCGCCTCCGCGAGCGTCGGGATGACGCCGTCGGGCACCCACCACATCACCATGGTCGGCTCGGCCAGCCGCCGGAACCACTCCCGGCGGCGGCGCAGCACCTCCAGGTGGCCGCTGCGGTAGACGTAGTTCCACAGCGCGTCGAGGTCCTCCCACACCGAGAAGTTGATCAGCAGGTGGTCGCCGTAGTCGTGGACCACGGTCGCGGTGGGGTCGGTCTCGCTCTCCTTGAGCCGCCACACGAACCCGGGAGAGCCGTCGGCGAGCGCGTTGATCGGCTCCAGCAGGGCGACGAACCCGGCGAGCTCGGCCGAGTCGACGGGCGCGCGCAGGTGGGCGAGGTTGAGCTGGGCGAGATGCATGACGTTCAGCGAACCATCCCCCACCCTCTATGTCAATCTTCGTTTGTTTTAGAAAGGGCGACGCAGCACTCCCCCGGTCTCGGATCCAGCCGGGCCCGCCCCGGATCCTCACCCAGCCCTTCGAGCAGCCCCTGGCACAGCGCCAGGTTCATGGAGCAGACGAGCAGCGGCTGCTCGCGCGAGAGCACGTGGAACGGGCAATTGCGCATCCGCAGGCCCGCGTCCCCGTCGGCGTACGGCTCGTAACCGCGCTCGCGCAGCACCTCCTCCACCGGCCGGCCGCCGCCGCTCCGGCCCAGCCGCTCCCCCGCCACGCGGGCGGCCCGCTCGGCCCGCTCCTCGGCGCCGAGCCCCTCCACCACGTCGGCGAGCACGGAGGCGAGCGTGGCGTAGTCGCGCGGCGGCAGGCTCACCGACCGCTCGCCCGCGGCCCTGCGGTAGACCTTGGCGGGCCGGCCGCTGCCCGGCCCCTTCCGCTCCGGCCGCCGAAACCCGCTCTCCAGCAGCCCCGCCTCGACGAGCTTGTCGAGGTGGTGGCCGGCGAGGGTGCGCGAGACCCCGGCGGCCTCCGCCGCCTCCTGCCTGCCCACCTCACCGCCGCGACCGGCCACCGCCTCGTACAGGCTCCGCCGTACGGGATCGTGCAGCAGGCCGAGGGCATCGAGGTCGTCGTCGCTCACAGCCGGAGTCTAGGACGGTTCACCGCCCCTTCCGGACCCGCGTGATCGCGTACGGGAGTTCGCGCCCGTCCTGACAGGGGCGGGAATGCGAGGCCGCCGGGTTCCGGCGCGGCCGGCACATCAGTAGACGGCGAGCACGTCCACCACGTACACGAGCGTCTCACCCGGCGCGATCCGCGCGCTCCCGCCGGTTCCCGCGTCCCCGTGCGCGTCACCGGGCGGCACCACCATCGCCACCCGGCTCCCCGCGGGCACGCCCGCCAGCGCCCGGTTCCAGCCGGACACGAGGCTGCCGTCGCCCAGGGTGACGGCCTCGGGGCGGCCGCGCTGCCAGGTGGAGGTGAAGACCCGGCGCTCACTCCAGGTGGCGCCCGCGTACTGCACCACGAGCAGCCGCCCGGCCTCGGCCGCCCGGCCGGAACCGCGCGCCAGCATCCTGGCGGTCAATCCGCCCGGCGGCTCCCCGTCCGGGATCGCCAGCGCGGGCGCCGCCCCGCCCCCGACCCGCACCCCGGCAATCACCCCCGCACCCGCCTCGACGGCGTCCCGCCCCGGATGCGCCCCGAGGACGTCGACCACATAGAACAGATCCACCCGCCCGTGGGCCCTGGGTACGTGGTCGACGGCGTCCGCTCGGACGCCGGGTGCGGCCGGCCCGGCCTGGGGGCCGGGAGGGCGTTCCCCTGCGGGGGTTCCCGACGTTCCGAGGGGGATGGCGGCGGTCACCCGGCTGCCCGCCCGGCGGCCCCGGAGCGCGGCGTCGAGGCCCGGGTGCAGCGCGCCCAAGGGGAGCGCCTCCGGGGTGCCGCGGTTGAAGGTGGACGCGACGAGCCGGTTCTCCCGGCCGTCCCACAGGTGAGCGGTGTACTGGACGACGGCCACGCCGCCCTGCTCCAGCGGCGCGCCGTGACCGGCGGTCCGCTCCGCCACGCGCGGTTCGGCGGGCGGCGCACCGGCGGGGAAGGTGATCGAGGGCCGGGCCCCGAAGGGTCCCGTCACCCGGGGTTCGGTCTCGCCCGGTTCCGCCCCGGTGCACGCCGTCACCAGGGCCAGGGCCATGGACGCGAGCACGGCCAGGGAGCGGCGGGGTGCGGGCCGGAGGAGTGGGGTGGGCAACCGGGTGACCTCCCTGCGCGGTCGGCGTCGCGGAGCGTGAGCCGCTTGGTGCCGGTGACCACCGCGGCTGCGGGAGCCCCGGTGGCCCCGGGCGGATCATGCTCGCGCCGGATCGAGCCCCGCGATGCTACCGCGCCGCCCGTCGTCGACGACATCCCGAAGCGTCACAGGCAGCTCGAAGGCGACGGGCGTGCCTCCCGTCCCGGGCGGCACGCCCGCTGTGCGCCGTCAGAGGTCCCGCGTCAGGCCGCCGAGAGGACGTCCACCACGAACACCAGCGTGCTCTTCGCCGGGATGCCCTGCTGCTCCTGGTCGCCGTAGCCGAGGTCCGGCGGGATGCTCATCACCACGCGGCTGCCCACCGGCACGCCCTCCAGCCCCTGCTGCCAGCCCTTGATGACCTGGGCCAGCGGGAACGAGGCCGGCTCGCCGCGGCCCCAGCTGGAGTCGAACTCCTTGTCGGTGCCCCAGATCTTGCCGGTGTAGTGGACGGTCAGCGTCTGGTCGCCCTTGACCGGCGCGCCCTCGCCCTTGATGAGGGTCTTGACCACCAGCTCCTTGGACGGCTTGTCGGAGGTCTTCGTGGTGAGCGTGGGCGCCTGGTCGCCGCCGGGGTTGTCCACCTTGACGCCCTTGAGGGTCTCACCGGTCTCCTCGCCGGAGGCGGCCTTGGGCTGGGTGCCGACCACGTCCATGACGAACACCTTGGTCGGCTCCGCCGGCGCGGTCTGCCCCGCCGCCGGGGTGGTGAGGTCGTTGGCCATGACCGCCAGCAGGCGGCCGCCGTGCTTCAGCTGGGTGAAGCCGTCGCGCAGCAGCTGCGGGAGCTGCTCGTTCACCGGCAGCGTCTCCGGCGTCTTCGTGTCGTACGTGGAACCCTGCAGGGCGTTGCCCTTGCCGTCCCAGTTCCAGACGGACAGGTTGACGATGAGCTGGTCGCCCGCCTTCACCGCGGGGCCGGTGCCGGCCTCCAGGACCTTGTACGACGACTTGGTGGCGGGATTACCGGTGGGGAAGGTCACCGTGGGCTTGGCGCCCACCTGGCCGGCGACCTTCACCCCCGCGGACCCGTCGCCGGCCGGAGTCGTTTCGGAGCCGCACGCGGCGGCGAGGAGGAGCAAAGGCACGGCGGCCAGAGCGGCCAGAGCGCGGCGCATGGGTTTCCCTCGGAACAGACGGTCAGATTCGCGTCACCCTACCTGAAGCCGGGTAGGCCGGAGGTAAACCCATGCTGTCAAGCCGTCCAGGTCACATGCCCGCGATCAGTTTGTCCACCCTCTCGTCGACGCTGCGGAACGGGTCCTTGCACAGCACCGTCCGCTGGGCCTGGTCGTTGAGCTTGAGGTGCACCCAGTCGACGGTGAAGTCACGGCGCTTCTCCTGCGCCTTGCGGATGAACTCGCCGCGCAGCCGCGCCCTGGTGGTCTGCGGAGGCACCGACTTCGCCTCGAAGATCTTCAGGTCGGACGCCACCCGCTCCACCGAGCCGCGCTTCTGCAGCAGGTAGTAGAGGCCGCGCCTGCGGTGGACGTCGTGGTAGGCGAGGTCGAGCTGCGCCACCCGGGGCGACGACAGCGGCAGGTCGTACTTCTTGCGGTAGCGCTCGATCAGCTGGTACTTCGTCACCCAGTCGATCTCCCGCGACACCAGGTCGAGGTCGCCCGTCTCGACCGCGCGCAGCGTGCGCTCCCACAGCTCCAGCACCCGGTGGGCGATGGCGTCGCCGCCGCGCCGGTCGACGAAGTCCTTCGCCTTGGCGAGGTACTCCTGCTGGATCTCCAGGCTGGACGCCTCCCTGCCGTTGGCCAGCCGCACCCTCCGCCGGCCGGTCATGTCGTGCGACACCTCCCGGATGGCCCTGATCGGGTTCTCCAGGGTCAGGTCGCGCATCACCGTGCCGGCCTCGATCATGCGCAGCACCAGGTCGGTGGCGCCGACCTTGAGCAGCATCGTGGTCTCGCTCATGTTGGAGTCGCCGACGATGACGTGCAGGCGGCGGAACCGCTCGGCGTCGGCGTGCGGCTCGTCGCGCGTGTTGATGATCGGCCGCGACCGGGTCGTGGCCGAGGAGACGCCCTCCCAGATGTGCTCGGCCCGCTGCGAGACGCAGTAGACGGCGCCGCGCGGCGTCTGCAGCACCTTGCCGGCGCCGCAGATGATCTGCCGTGTCACCAGGAACGGGATGAGCACGTCGGCCAGCCGGCCGAACTCGCCGTGCCGGCCCACCAGGTAGTTCTCGTGGCAGCCGTAGGAGTTGCCGGCCGAGTCGGTGTTGTTCTTGAAGAGATAGATGTCTCCCGCGATGCCCTCTTCGCGCAGCCGTTTCTCGGCGTCGACCAGAAGGCCCTCCAGGATCCGCTCACCCGCCTTGTCGTGGGTGACCAGCTCGATGACGTTGTCACACTCGGGGGTTGCGTATTCAGGATGGCTGCCTACGTCGAGGTAGAGGCGTGCGCCGTTGCGGAGGAAGACGTTGCTCGATCGGCCCCAGGACACGACCCGCCGGAACAGGTAGCGCGCGACCTCGTCGGGGGACAGCCTGCGCTGGCCCCGGAACGTGCAGGTCACGCCGTACTCGTTCTCCAGCCCGAAGATGCGACGATCCATCACCTCACACTATGCCCACCGATGGGCGAGCGGGAGAGATCCCCGCCCGGTGTTTTCCCGGCGTCAGGGCGTGAAGATCTCCTGAACCTTGACGATCGTGCCCTTGCGGACGGTGATGAGCGCCGGCCGCTCTCCGCCGCGGGCCCGTTCGACGAGGTCACCGCGCGGGCACCGCCGGTCGCCCAGGCCGGTGCGGCGGTCGGCGGTCACGGTGGTCATCCTCTGACCGCAGCCGAGCGCCGACAGGAACACCACGTCCTTGGCGAGGGGCGAGGCGTAGACCCGCACGTCGCCCTCCGGCGGGCCGACGAAGCGGCCCTCGGTGACCTTGCCCTTCCTCCACCTGATGGGTTCGTACTCGGCGACGCCGTCGCCGTGCACATGGGTGATCCAGCCGCGCAGCACGCCGTCGCGGCGCGGGTGCGGCGATCGGGTGAAGTCGTGCCCCGGGTCGGCCTGGAAGGTCGTGCCGAAGATCTTCGGCGCCTTGGGGCGCGGGAGCGGGGCGGCCTCGGCCGCCACGGAGGACGTCAGGAGCAGGGCGGCGGCGCCACCGGCGACCAGGCCGCGGATCATCGTGTTCACGGAACGTAGGATGGCCGATCGGCCCCGGCGGTTGGCGGGCCCCGGTGTGATCCATCTCACACCGGGACCGCGTGCGGCCGTGCCGTTACAGCGGTGACGATCCGTCGTCGACCGGGCCGTCGGGGCCCGTGGGCGGCGGCTTCTCGCCGTTGCCCTTGGCGGGCGGCTCGGCCGGGGACTCCGGCTCGTCCACGGCGGGCGTGGCCGCCGACGCGGCCAGCAGCCGGTCGAGCCGGGCGCCGGTCAGCCGCTTGAACTTGCGGTGCTCGCGGTTGCGGTCGAGCACCGCGACCTCCAGCTGCTCCACCGGCGGCCGCTCCCCGCCCGGCTCGGTCAGCGCGGCGAGCGCCACCTCCAGGGCGTCGGACAGCGACATCGACTCGCGGTAGCGCTCCTTCAGCCGGCCCAGCACCGCGTCGGCCTGGCCGCCCATCGCCGCGAAGCCGTGCTCGTCGAAGACCGAGCCGTCGAACGTCAGGCGGTAGATCGCGTCGCCGTCGGGCTCGTCGCCCACCTCGGCGACCACGACCTCCACCTCCAGGGACTTGATCGACTCGGTGAAGATGCGGCCCAGGTTGGACGCGTACAGGTTGGCCAGGCCGCGGCCGGTCACGTCGGAGCGGTCGTAGGAGTAGCCGTTGATGTCGGCGTAGCGAATGCCGCCGAGCCGCAGCTCCTCGAACTCGTTGTAGCGGCCCACCGCGGCGAACCCGATGCGGTCGTAGATCTCACTGATCTTGTGCAGCGCCCGCGACGGGTTGGGGGCCACGAACAGGATGCCGTCCACGTACTGCAGCACGACGACGGAACGGCCCCGCGCGATCCCCTTGCGCGCGTAGTCCGCCTTGTCCCGCATGATCTGCTCTGGGGACGCATATCCGAAAGGCATGGACACGGGTGAGGGTCCTTTCTAGCGCAGCGGGGCGATGGGGCCGTCGGGAGCGATCAGGCGGGCGTCGAGCATCTGGCTCACGTACTCCGACACCTGCTCGTCGGTCAGCCGGCGGAAACCGTCGGCGTCGATGACCGACACGATCGGGAAGATCTTCCGCGTCACGTCGGGACCGCCGGTCGCCGAGTCGTCGTCGGCGGCGTCGTACAGCGCCTGGATGAGCGCCATCGTGATGTCGTCGGCCGACGCACCCTCCCGGTAGAGCTTCTTCAACGCGCCCCGAGCGAAGATCGAACCCGAGCCGATCGCGTCGAACCGCTCACGCTCGTAGGGTCCGCCCGCGACGTCGTAGCTGAAGATCCGGCCCTCGTCGCGGTCGGGGTCGTAGGCGGCGAACAACGGCACCACCACCAGCCCCTGCATCGCCATCGCCAAGTTGCCGCGGATCATGGTCGCGAGGCGGTTGGCCTTGCCCCTGACCGACATCGTGCGGCCTTCGAGCTTCTCGTAGTGCTCCAGCTCCACCCTATAGAGCCGGGCCATCTCCAGGCCGGTCGAGGCCGTGCCGGCGATGCCCATGCAGGAGTAGTCGTCAGTGCGGAACACCTTCTCCACGTCACGCTGGGAAATGATGTTGCCGGACGTGGCGCGCCGGTCGCCGGCCATCACCACCCCGCCGGCGAACGTCGCCGCCACGATCGTGGTCGCGTGCGGAACCTGGTCGCCGATCGGCGTGGCCAGCACCTCGTCTCTGCGGGGCAGCAACTCGGGCGCGTACGCCCCCACGAAATCGGTGAACGAGGAACTTCCGGTGTTCTGGAAAAGCTGGCTCATCAAGCCGGCGGGCAGATCCCTCTTAGCCACGCGACTCCCTCCCCAAGTTCAGTGTTCCTGAGCCGACCCTACTGGTGTTGTGTCGCTGTCTGCACTTCCCACGATCAGCTCAGGGCGAACCGGTCATCAGATCGTTTCTTCACCCCCTGCCACGCCCGCGCGTCCCGTGGGCGCGGGCGGGGCGGGCCGTCCGCGCCGCGGTCCCGGACGGATACTGGACGCATGAGGACCTGGGTCCTGCACGTCGACCTCGACCAGTTCATCGCCGCGGTCGAGCTGCTGCGCCACCCGGAGCTGCGCGGCCTGCCGGTGGTCGTCGGCGGCGACGGCGACCCCACCCGCTCGCGCACCGTCGCGGCCACCGCCACCTACGAGGCCCGCGCCCACGGCGTCCACTCCGGCATGCCGCTGCGCACCGCACTGCGGCGCTGCCCCGAGGCCGTCTTCCTGCCGAGCGACCCGCCCGCCTACGAGGCGGTCTCCGCCCGCGTCATGGCCGTCCTGCGCGAGTTCCCCGCCGACGTCGAGGTGTGGGGCTGGGACGAAGCCTTCCTCGGCGCCCGCACCGACGACCCGGAGGCGCTCGCCCTGGCCGTCCAGCGAGCCGTGCGCGAACGCACCGAGCTGTCCTGCTCCGTGGGCATCGGCGACAACAAGCACCAGGCCAAGCTCGCCTCGGGGTTCGCCAAACCGGCCGGGGTCCACCGCCTCACCGGCGACACCTGGGCCGAGCAGATGCACCACAGGCCCACCGACGCGCTCTGGGGGATCGGCGCCAAGACCGCCAGGAAGCTCGCCGGCCTGGGCCTGCGCACCGTCGCCGAGCTCGCCGCCGCCGACCCCGGGGAGCTGGCCGCCCGGTTCGGCCCCACGAACGGCCCGTGGCTGCGCTATCTCGCACTCGGCCGGGGCGAGGCCGAGGTCGTCACCACCCCGTGGATCCCGCGCGGCCACAGCCGCGAGACCACCTTCAGGGAGGATCTCACCGATCCGGCCGAGATCGCCGATCACGTCACCCTGCTCGCGGGCCACGTCACCGCCGACGCCGTGGAAGCCGGTCGCGCCATCGTCCGGGTCACGGTCAAGGTGCGCTTCACCCCGTTCCTGACCAGGACCCGTCAGACGACGCTTCCCTCCCCCACGACCGACGCCGGCACCGTCACCGGCGCCGCGCTCGACGCCCTCTCGCGGTTCGAACTGGACCGTCCCGTACGCCTCCTCGGCGTCGGCGCCGCCTACCAGATGCCCGCCTGAACCCTGCCCGGATCGGCTGTGCCGCGCCCGGCGCGGCGGACGGCGCACCGCCCGCCGCCGCGGGCGGGCGTGCGCTCGAAGTCGTCGCCGGTGAATGTCGTCGCCGGTGAATGTCGTCGTGGTGTTCAGCAGGTGGTCGCGTCGGCTGCCATGGTTCTCGGTTCGGTTCTCGGTTCGGTTCTCGGTTCGGTTCTCGGTTCGGTTCTCGGTTCGGTTCTCGGTTCGGTTCGCGCGCATCGCTCGCGGGCGGCACGGGCGATGGCGCGCCGTCGGATGGGCCCGCTCGGGCTCTCCGGCGTACGCCCCTTCGTCACCCCTCGTCGGTGTCCGTCGCTGCTACTCGCCGCCCTTTTGCACGTACGAGCGGACGAACTCCTCGGCGTTCTCTTCGAGGACCTCGTCGATCTCGTCCAGAATCGCGTCGACGTCGTCCGTGAGCTTCTCCTGGCGCTCCTGGACGTCCGGCGCCGCCGAAGCCTCGGTCTCCTCGACCTCGGACTCGCGCCGACCGGCCTGCTTCTGCCCGCCGGTGTCCTTCGTAGCCATGCCCTACCTCCATGTCGGGGGACTTGCCTCTCAGCCCATATCTTCCCCGAACGACACGACAATTCGCGCCGATCGTCCCCTGACCTTACCCGCTTGACTGGATAGTGCCACTATCCAATAATGGGACCACCCATGACACAGGAGGTTCTGAGATGTCCCCCGCTTCGCTCAGCACGGCAGGCGTGCTGCTCATCACGGTTCCGACGATCGCCTTCGGCGGTGTCACGCTGCTGCGGTTCCTGATGCGGAACGTTCCCGGCTATCTGGACAACCCGGTGCGACGCGGTCTGTGGCGGGCCGGGCACGCGCACGCGGGCGTCCTGGTGCTCTTCAGCCTGGTGGCGATGCTGTACGTGGACCAGGCCGCGCTGTCGGACCCGGTGAAGGAGTGGGTCCGCCTGTCGATCGTGGCGGCGCCGATCCTGATGCCGCTGGGGTTCTTCCTGTCGGTGGCGCGCCCCGGCGACACCAAGCCGAACAAGCTCATCTACCTGACGTTCCTCGGCGGCGCCTCGCTCGCGGTGGGGACGCTGACGCTGGGCATCGGGCTGGTGTAGCCCGCCGCCCGGCTACTCCCCGCCGGTGAGGGCGGCGACCAGGTCGGCCGCGGTGCGGCAGCGGTCGAACAGCTCGCCGACGTGGGCCTTGGTGCCGCGCAGCGGCTCCAAGGTCGGGACGCGCTGGAGCGACTCCCTGCCGGGGATGTCGAAGATGACGGAGTCCCAGGACGCGGCGGCGACGGCCTCGCTGTACTGCCTCAGGCAACGGCCGCGGAAGTAGGCGCGGGTGTCGGCGGGCGGGTGCTCCACCGCTCGCTGGACCTCCTCCTCGCTGACCAGGCGCTGCACCCGGCCGCGGGCCACGAGCCGGTTGTACAGGCCCCGGTCGGGCCGGATGTCGGAGTACTGCAGGTCGACGAGCTGGAGCCTGGGGTGGGACCAGGCCAGGCCGTCACGGCTGCGGTAGCCCTCCAGGAGTTCGAGCTTGGCCACCCAGTCGAGCTCCCTGGACAGCTGCATCGGGTCCTCGGCCAGGCGGGTGAGCACGGACTCCCAGCGGTCCAGGACGTCCTTGTTCATCTCGTCCTGGGCCGTCTCGCGCTCCTCGACGTACTTGCGCGCCTGCTCCAGATATTCCATCTGGAGCTGGACGGCGGTGAGCTTGCGGCCGTCGCGCATCGGGATCTCGTAGCGGCAGGAGGGGTCGTGGGAGACGGCGCGCAGCGCCTGGACGGGGTTCTCGATCGTGAGGTCCCGGGTGAGGAAGCCGTCCTCGATCATGGCGAGGACGAGCGCGGTCGAACCCAGCTTCAGATATGTGGAAATCTCCGACATGTTGGCGTCGCCGATGATGACATGCAGCCGCCGGTACTTCTCCGGGTCGGCGTGCGGCTCGTCCCGCGTGTTGATGATCGGCCGCTTGAGCGTGGTCTCCAGGCCCACCTCGACCTCGAAGAAGTCGGCCCGCTGGCTGATCTGGAAGCCCTCGCCGCGCGAGTCCTGGCCGATGCCGACCTTCCCGGCGCCGACGACGACCTGCCGGGAGACGAAGAACGGGGTGAGGTGGCGGACGATGTCGGCGAACGGCGTGGCGCGCCGCATGAGGTAGTTCTCGTGGCAGCCGTAGCTGGCGCCCTTGGCGTCGGTGTTGTTCTTGTAGAGCTGGATCGGCGCGTTGGCCGGGATGGCGCCGGCCCGCTGCGCGGCGTCGTACATGACCCGCTCGCCGGCCTTGTCCCAGATGACGGCGGCGCGCGGGTTGGTGCACTCCGGCGTGGAGTACTCGGGGTGGGCGTGGTCGACGTAGAGCCGGGCGCCGTTGGTGAGGATGACGTTGGCGAGGCCGAGGTCCTCGTCGGTCAGCTGGCTGGGGTCGGCGACCTCCCGGGCGAGGTCGAACCCCCGCGCGTCGCGCAGCGGGTTCTCCTCCTCGAAGTCCCACCGCGCCCTGCGCGCCTTGGCCGCGGACGCGGCCAAGTACGCGTTGACCACCTGTGAAGAGGTCACCATCGCGTTGGCGCCTGGCTGACCAGGTACGGAGATGCCGTACTCGGTCTCGATGCCCATCACCCGACGCACCGTCATGCGCACCCTCTGTTCGTCCGGATCTGTCTATCCGCCGTTTATATGCCCGAGCCTATGCCCTTCACAGTGCCCCAGGGTCACAGAGTTATGGCACCGACGTCTTTTCCCCCTGTACCACGGGCGCCGCCACGCCGGGCGGCGTCCGGCGTGGCCTGAGTACGCGCTGGATGGGACGCTCGGCGAGGGCGTAGACCGCGTACGACACCACCAGCGCGGCGACGGTGGTGAGAGTGGCGGTGGCCCACGGCGGCAGTTCGGCGGTGAGCGGCGGGATGAGCACCACGGCGACGACGGAATGGAACAGATAGAGCGGGTACGTGGTCGCGCCGAGCGCGGTGAGGACCGGGCGGCTGCGCATGCGGAGCAGCCCCAGCGCGACGAGCGCCATGACGAGGAAGATCAACGTGACGGTGACGATCACGCTGAGGTCGGTGACGGGCATGGCCTTGAACCCGGCGCGCTCGATCCGGCCCTGCACGCGTTCGAGAGCCGCGTACAGCGACATCCCGTACGAGGCCACGACGTAGATCCAGGGCAGCCAGGCGCTGCCCTGCTTGTGGATGAGGTAGAGGGCCATGCCGGCGACGAAATAGGGCGCGTACCGGGGCATGAGGATCTCGTTGAGCACCGGGTCGCCGAGGAGTTCGGCGCCCAGCGCGGCGACGAGCCAGACGCCGCAGAAGACGAGGACGCGGCCGTAGGTGACGCCGACCACGACCAGGACGGTGATGAGCAGGTAGAAACGCAGCTCGGCCCAGAGCGACCAGTAGACGCCGGACGCGTCGCCGATCTTGAACAGCCGCTGGAACATCGTGGCGTTGACCAGATAGTCCCCGGCGGAGAGCTTGGGGTCGAGCGCCTTCGCGCTGGTGAGGCCGTAGACGCCCACCACGGCGAGAAGGCTGAGCCAGTAGGCGGGGTAGAGCCTGACCAGCCTGGAGCGGGCGAAGGAGCCGAGACCCCGCCCCCAGATCGTCATGAGGATGACGAAGCCGCTGATGATGAAGAACAGCTCCACGCCGAGGATGCCCAGGCCCGCGATGGGGGCGAGGGCGGGGAACAGCTCGGCGGGCCGCTCGCCCCAGACGGAGGCGTAGGCGACGAGGTAGTGGAAGGCCAGCACGGCCAGCGCGGCGATGAAGCGCAGGAGGTCGAGCTCGGCCAGCCGACCGTCCCCCAGAGCGTGTTTGGGCCGGGTACTGCGTTGCACGAGATCTTGGACGTCACATTGATCGCTTCGGTTCCCTTCTTTCACTTTCGTCACAGAAGGGGCAGGTGGGGTGCGCGAAGCGTCACCGACGGCGGAGGCGGGGCAGGCGAGGAACCGCGCCCTGTCCCGATCGCGGGCAGACCCACGCTGATCGCTCGCCTGGCAGGGAGGCGGGTGGCCGTCCACGACAATGGGGTCACCTCTCGCCCGCCATCGGAAGGATCATCGTCCCGTGACCTCACACGACCGCCCGTCAGGCGAGTCCGCGGCGGACCTCCTGCGGGCGGCGGCGTCGGCCGTGGAGGCGGGTGACGGGAGCGGGTTCGCCGAGGCGCTGCGACGCGTCGCGGCCGCCTGCCCCGGCACCCTCGCCGTCTCCGTCCGCCCCCTCACCCCCGCCCCACCCACTCCCACCACGGACGACCACGCCCTGCTCGGGGCGCTGGCCCTGCACGAAGACGAGGAACTGCCGCTGGCCAGCGTCGGCAAGCTGCTGCTGCTGGCCGAGGTGGCGATGAGCGTCGACGGCGGCACCCTGGACCCGGACGAGCCGGTGGCCCTGCACGACGACGACTACTGCGGCGGGTCCGGGCTGCTGACGGGGCTGTCGGCGCGGACGTGGACGATCGGCGACCTGGCTCTGCTCACGGCGGCAGTGAGCGACAACACCGCGACGAACGCGCTGCTGCGCCGCGTCGGCCTGGACCGGGTCAACGCGGCCGGGGCCGCGCTCGGCCTGACCCGCACCCGCCTGCTGGACCGGATCCGTGAGCCGCGCGGTCCCGAGCACCCGCCGGTCTTCGCCCTGGGCACGGCGAGGGAACTGGCGGGCCTGGCGGCGCTCGTGGCCGCCCCGGCGGGGTGGCCGGCGCTGATGCGCGGGTGGATGCTCGCCAACACCGATCACGGCCTGGTGCCCGCCTTCGCCTGGCACGATCCCGAGGGCCGCCGGCTGGCCAACAAGACCGGCACCGACGACGGCGTACGGGCGGACGTCGGCCTGCTGGGCCCGCTCGCCTACGCGGTCCTCGCCTCCGGCCCGCCGGGCTCGGACGCGGGCCTCGCGCGGGCCGTCCGCCAGGCGGGCGCCCTGATCATCGCCGTATCAGGCACGCTTTAGCCCTCAGGAACGGCGACGGCGGCTTCTCACGGCAGGAGCCGCCGGCCGGTGTCCCGGCGCGGCGGCTCCTGGTCGTCGATCTACAGGTACTGGCCGGTGTTGGCGACGGTGTCGATGGACCGGCCGGCTTCGGCGCCCTGCTTGCCGGAGACGAGCGTACGGATGTAGACGATCCGCTCGCCCTTCTTGCCGGAGATGCGGGCCCAGTCGTCGGGGTTGGTGGTGTTGGGCAGGTCCTCGTTCTCGGAGAACTCGTCGACGCAGGCCGTCAGCAGGTGCTGCACCCGCAGGCCCTTCTGGTTGCTCTCCAGGAACTGCTTGATGGCCATCTTCTTGCCCCGGTCGACGATGTTCTGGATCATCGCGCCGGAGTTGAAGTCCTTGAAGTAGAGGACTTCCTTGTCACCGTTGGCGTAGGTGACCTCGAGGAAGCGGTTCTCCTCGCTCTCGGTGTACATGCGCTCCACGACGCGCTGGATCATGCCTTGGATGGTGGCCTCACGGGAGCCGCCGTGCTCGGCCAGATCCTCGGGGTGGAGCGGAAGGTCCGGGACGAGGTACTTGGAGAAGATGTCCTTGGCCGCCTCGGCGTCCGGCCGCTCGATCTTGATCTTGACGTCCAGGCGGCCGGGCCGCAGGATCGCCGGGTCGATCATGTCCTCGCGGTTGGAGGCGCCGATGACGATGACGTTCTCCAGGCCCTCGACGCCGTCGATCTCCGACAGCAGCTGGGGCACGATGGTGTTCTCGACGTCGGACGACACGCCGGAGCCCCGGGTACGGAAGATCGAGTCCATCTCGTCGAAGAACACGATCACCGGGGTGCCCTCGGAGGCCTTCTCGCGGGCGCGCTGGAAGACCAGGCGGATGTGCCGCTCGGTCTCGCCGACGTACTTGTTGAGCAGCTCCGGGCCCTTGATGTTGAGGAAGAAGCTCTTGCCCTCCTGGCCGGTGCGCTCGGCGACCTGCTTGGCCAGCGAGTTGGCGACGGCCTTGGCGATGAGCGTCTTGCCGCAGCCGGGCGGGCCGTAGAGCAGCACACCCTTGGGCGGACGGAGCTGGTGCTCGCGGAACAGGTCGGAGTGCAGGTAGGGAAGCTCGATGGCGTCCCTGATCTGCTCGATCTGCCGGGAGAGGCCGCCGATCTCGTGGTAGGAGATGTCGGGCACTTCTTCCAGGACGAGCTCTTCGACCTCGGACTTGGGAATGCGCTCGTACACGTAGCCCGAGCGCGGTTCGAGCAGGAGCGAGTCGCCGGCCCTGATGGGCTGGTCGACCAGCGAGTCGGCCAGGCGGACCACGCGCTCCTCGTCGGCGTGCGAGATGACCAGGGCGCGCTTGCCCTCGTCGAGGAGCTCCTTGAGCATCACGATCTCGCCGACCTCTTCGTAGCCGAGCGCCTCGACCACGTTGAGCGCCTCGTTGAGCATGACCTCCTGGCCACGCCTGAGCGAGTCGACGTCGACGGACGGGCTGACGTTCACCCGCAGCTTGCGGCCGCCGGTGAACACCTCGATCGTCCCGTCCTCTCGGGCCTCCAGGAAGGTGCCGAAACCGGACGGCGGCTGCGCCAGCCGGTCGACTTCTTCCTTGAGGGCGACGATCTGGTCCCGGGCTTCCTTGAGGGTTGCCACCAGGCGTTCGTTCTGGCCGGTCACGGCCGCGAGGTTCGCCTGCACCTCATGGAGACGCTCTTCGAGGACCCTGGCCTGACGGGGTGACTCCGCCAGCTTCCGCCTCAGCGCGGTGATCTCCTCTTGGAGGAAGGAGACCTGTGTTGAAAGATCAGCGACCTCCCGTTCGCGCTGCGCGGCTCGAGCCTCAGCATCATCGCGAGCTGCCACGCCCGTCACCTCCTTCCCAGTCGAGGGCGACTACTTAGGACCTTACCTATCTCGGGCCCCTCCGTAACCTGGCCGGGCAGTGTTCGTACAGTGACAATAAGTGTTCGGCGAATAATCCCCAATGGGGCGTTTAATACTCCCAGCATATGAACACGGTCATCTGTTCCCGCGTCACGCATCGGCGCAGCCTCGTGGCCAAATTGTCATAGTTCTTCGGTGGTTCCCTTCGGTCTCCGGCGGCGCGGCGGCGGGGTCACGCCGTCGGCCATGCGCCTGGCGATGACCAGGAACCCGGTGTGGCCGATCATCCGGTGATCCGGCCGTACGGCGAGCCCTTCGACATGCCAGTCGCGAACCAGGGTCTCCCACGCGTGAGGCTCGGTGAAACTCCCGTGATCGCGAATGGCCTCGACCGTTTTGGACAACTGGGTCGTGGTGGCGACATAACAGCAGATGACACCCCCGGGCGTCAGCGCCTTGGCGGCGGCGTCGACGCACTCCCACGGGGCCAGCATGTCGAGGATCACCCGGTCGACGTCGGACTCGTCGATCGACGAGACGAGGTCCCCGACGACGAGGCGCCAGTTGTCGTCCATCGGGCCGCCGTAGAACTTCTCCACGTTCCTGGCCGCCACGTCGGCGAACTCCTGGCGGCGCTCGTAGGAGGTCACGTGCCCTTCCGGGCCGACCGCGCGCAGCAGGAAGCAGGTCAGGGCGCCGGAGCCGACACCGGCCTCGATCACCCGCGCGCCCGGGAAGACGTCGGCCATGCCGACGATCATCGAGGCGTCCTTGGGGTAGATCACGGCGGCGCCGCGCGGCATGGCCAGCGTGTAGTCCTGCAGCAGGTGGCGGAAGGCGAGGTACTGGGTGCCGCCGGAGGAACGCACGACCGAGCCCTCGGGCTGCCCGATCAGCTCGCTGTGCGGGATGGCGCCCTTGTGGGTGTGGAAGACGCCGTCCTCCTTGAGCGTGATCGTGTGGCGCTTGTTCTTGGGGTCGGTGAGCTGCACCTGATCCCCGGGCCGGAACGGCCCATGCCTGCGGAAACCCATGGCGGCAAGGTTATAGGGGTTTCGGGCCGGTCCAGACGCGCGATATCTATGGGGGATGCTCCCGCGTGAAGTGATCGCCGTCGGTCCCCTCGTGCTGCGCCCGCCTGTGGAGACGGACGCACCCGAGATACAGGCCGTCTGCGACGACCCGTCGAGCGCGCGGCACCTGCCGCTGCTGCCGTCCCCGTACACCCTGGAGGACGCGCACGCGTACGTGCGCCGCGCCAAGACGGTGTGGGAGTCGGGCGGCGCGGAGTTCGCGATCACCCAGGACGGGCGCTACGCCGGCTCGGCCGGCGTGCGGCCCCTCACCGCGTACGGGACGACGGGGATCGACCTCCTGGTGGCCCCGTGGGCGCGCGGGCGCGACGTGGCCGCCACGGTGGCGCGAGGGCTGACCGAGTGGCTGCTCGACCACGGGGTCGAGCGGGTCGAACTGGAGGCGGAGGTGGAGGACCTTCCCGCGCTGCGGGCGGCCCTCCACGCCGGGTTCACCGAGGAGGGGCGCCGGCGCGACGCCAAGGCGCTGCGCGACGGCCGCCGCACGGACCTGGTGTCGTTCGGCCGGCTCGCCCGCGACGGCGGCGAGCCGGTGGAGCAGGCGCTGCCGTTCTTCGAAGGCGGCTTCGAGCACGGCGAGCTGGGCGACGGAGTGGTGCGGCTGACCCCGCTGACCGTGGCGGACGCCGGCGACTTCCACCGGCTGCTCCACGATCCCGGTGTCGCCCGGTTCGGCGTGCTGCCGGAGAACTCCCCCGAGGACATCGAGCGGCGCTGCCGGGCCACGGGCTACCTGTGGCTGACAGGGCGGCGGATCGAGCTGACCGTGCGGGACCCGAAGGGGGCGTTCGCCGGTCACCTGCAGCTCCTGCACAGCATGCCGGACTTCGGCGAGGGCATGATCGGCTACTCGCTGCTGCCGGAGTTCCGGGGCAGCGGGCTGATGACGCGGGCGGTGCGGCTGCTGTCCGACTGGGTGTTCGCGCACACCTCGCTGCACCGGCTGGTGGCGGGCACCGACGCGGCCAACACGGCGTCGCAGGCGGTGCTGGAACGTTCCGGGTTCGCGCGCGAGGGCGTGCGGCCTGAGTTCTTCCCGCAGCCCGGCGGGCGCCGCAGCGACGAGATCTCCTGGCTGCGGCTGCGTCCGGCGTCGTCCTGAGGTCCGTTCCGGCCGCCCAGGCGGCCCGGGGACCCCCCCGGGGCCCCCCCCCCGCCCCCCCCCGGCCCCGCCCCCCAGCAAGGGAGCGAAGACATGAGAATCAACAGGACCACGCAACTGCTCGCCGCGGCGGCGCTCGGCGTCGCGCTCGCGGGCGTCGGCGTGGCCGGTCCCGCGGCGGCGGACGACGACCCCGAGCAGGGCATCGACGTCACGGTGACGATCGAGCCCGGCACCACTACGGGCCAGGTGTCCATGACCGTCGCCGACAACGGCGGCGTGTCCCTTCAGGAGGACGGCTCCAACGCCGCCGCCCGCCAGTTCGTCGGCACCCTGCCGACGGTCACGGTGACCGACACCCGCCGGCCCGAGGAGATCCCTGCCGGTGACTTCTGGGCGGTTGTCGGCCAGGCCGGCGAGTTCACCGCGACGAGCGGCTCCACGCCGCCCATCGGCTCGCAGTACCTGGGCTGGCGGCCGCGCCTGCTGACCGACTCCTCCTCCGGGGCTGTGGAGGCCGGTGAGCCCGTCTCCAGCGTCATCTCCGACGGCTCGGGAGCGCCGGCCGTCGGTCTGCAGGGCCAGGAACTGCTGGTGTCGACGGCGAACTCCGCCGACGAGATCGGCACCTGGCAGGTCAACGCCGACCTCGCGCTGCGCACCCCCGCCGACGTCGCCGCCGGCGAGTACCACTCGACCCTCACGCTTTCCCTGTTCAACCAGTCCTGAACGCCGACCGGTACGGAACGTTCACCTGGTCCTGAACCGGAGGCACGACGCCATCGTCCGCTCCGGCCGTCCGGGGCCCGCGCCCACCCGGCGCGGCCCCGGACGGCCACGACGCGACTGGAGACCACTGTTGACCGCAAGCCCATCCCGAGGCGTCCTCGCCCGCCTCGCCGTCCTCCCCGCTCTCGGCGTCGCGCTGCTGGCCGCCATGGTGGCGTTCGCCACCCCGTCCGGCGCCGACACCACCTGGTCGGTCGTGCCGGCCGACGCCGACGGTCCCGACGGCCGCAGCGTCATCGACCTCGAACTCGCCGGCGGCCAGCAGGTCGTCGAGCACGTGGCGGTCATCAACCGCTCCACCGAGCCGGTGGACTTCGCGATCGACGCCAACGACGGCTACCTGACCTCCAAGGGCTATTTCGACATGCGGCCCTCCGACGCCGAGCCCGCCGACGGCGGCGCCTGGATCACGGTCCCCGAGAGGGTGACCATCGCCGCCGGGGCCACGTCCGTCGTTCCCGTGACGGTGTCGATCCCCCGGAACGCGACGCCGGGGGACCACCCCGCGGGCGTGACCGCGTCCCTGGAGACCGTCTCCGGCCAGGTACGGGTCCAGAACCGGGTGGGCGTCCGCCTGAACATCCGCGTCACCGGCGACTACGTGGCCAAGGTCGCCGTGACCGGCGTGCGGGCCGAGTACGTGGGATCGTGGAACCCGTTCGCCGCCGGATCCGTCGAAGTGACCTACACCGTGGCCAACGAGGGCAACGTCCGGCTGGTCACGGACAACCAGGTGCTGACGTCCACGCTCGTGGGGGAGAGCGACTGGAACGACCCGTCCGCGGCCAGGGCCAGGGAGCTCATGCCGGGCGGCAGCCGCACGTTCACCGCCCGGGTGCCCGGCGCGTGGCCACTGGGACCCATCGGCACGACCGTCATGGCGCTCCCCTCGCCCGCGGGCGAGCCGCTTCCCGGCGCCGCCGCCCAGCGGTCGGCGGTCGGCGCCACGGTGTGGGCGCTGCCCTGGCCGCAGCTCGGCTTCCTCGCCCTCCTCGTCCTCGCCTTCTTCGCGATCCGGCTGAACGCCGCCAGGCGCCGCCGACGCATCGAGAAGCTGATCGCGCTCGCTCGCCAGGAAGCGTCCCAGGAGGCATGAGCGCCCCCGGCAACCGCCCCCAGAAGGTGGCCACCATCAACCGACCCAGGCAGCCGGCCTCGGCCCGGCCCGCGGCGCGGGGCCGCGTGCTCGCCCTCGCGTCCGCGTTCGCGCTCGGCGCGCTCGTCGCCGGCGGCGTGGTGTTCGGCGTGACCCGGCCGAGCTCGGTCGAGCAGGCGGCCGACCGCCTCCGCGCCGAGTCCGCGCTGCGCGACCGGACACAGATCAGGACCCTGACGGAGCTGGCCCGCGGCACGCGCACCCGGCTCGTCCCCGTGCTCGACGGGCTCGCCCTGGCCCTGCCCGGCGACGGCGCCGCGGGACCTGTCGCGGTGATCGCCGCCGACGACGAGAAGTGGCGGCAGGCCGCCGCCGCGGCCGTCCAGGGCTTCGCCGACCCGCCGTCCGGCGAGACCGCCACCAACGTGGCGCGGTCGAGTCTCGCCTCCGCCGTGCGGCAGTTCGCCACGGCCGTCGACACCTACACGATGGCGCGGGACCTCACAGGACCGGCCCGCGCCACCGCCCTCGACCTGGCCGCACGGCAACGCGCCGACGCGCTCTTCACCTGGTCGATCGGGGCCACCGCCCTCGACGCCGTGAACATCGACGCCGGCTACGGCCACCAGCACGTGTTCCTGCCCACATCACCCGGCGAAGGGGCGCTCACCCCCGACACCGAACCCGAGGGGAGTCACCAGTGAAAAAGGCCCTGGCATACGTCCTCACTGTCCTGCTGGCCGGGCTTGCGCTGATGCTCGGGGCACCGCCCGCTGCGGCCCACGGCGGGCCGATCAAGCTGGAGGTGACAGGAGACGGCGCCGACAACGTCAACGTGCTGGTGACGTACAAGAAGGACGGCCATCCCGTCACGGAGATCGTCGCGGCGACGCTGAAGGCGACCTCGGCCGACGGCCGGTCCTTCGGGCCGGTGCCGCTCAGATCGGCGCCCGAGGGCCAGAACCTCTACCACTCCGCCGAGCCGCTGCCGAGCGGGGAGTGGCGGGTCACCGTGACCGCGACCGAACCGTCCAAGGCGAAGGCGACGGTGCGGGTGAAGGCGGGCGTGGTCGCCGCCACACCCGCCGCTGTGGCCCTGCCCGATCCGGACCGGCCGACGAGCCAGGCGACGGCCCACGCACGGAACGGGGCCGCCGCGGCGACGACCGCGGGGGACGACGGCGGCGCGACGGGGACGCCCCTCAAGATCGGCGTCATCGTCCTCGCGGCGCTGGCCGCCGTCGCGGCCTGGATCGTCTTCGCTCGGCGCCACACCCGCGCGGGCGCTGGACGCTGACGGTTGCCGAAGGCCGACGAGTCGAGCCCGCTTTCTCATTCAGGGCTTCGAAAGGGTGGAATTCGGCCTCGTGGTTTCCTGGGAGCCTTGCCGTGAAATTTTCAATATGTTCCCGGACTGAACGACGCGGTACGTGCCAGCAAAACAGCATGGGGAGCACCGCCCGTCACCTCAGAAGAGCGAGCCGCGCCTTGACGGGACCCGCATGCCTCGTATTTGCTCCGTCGCACCACCACCACCCATCGGCAGGAACGGGCGCGGCAAAGCGATGTGAACGATGACCCGGTTCTTCCGCCATGCCCTTCAATCACGCCAGTTCCGCACGGATGAGAGGACTGATTCCACTCATGTTAACGCTAACTGACGCCTGGCGCCGGCCCTCGCGGCGGTGCCACAGGCAGGTGAGTGATGATGCGGCGTAAATCCGTCCTCGTCGCTGTCATCGCGGCGGTACTCCTCGCGGTGGCCACCGGTGGTACGGCGCTGGGCAGCAGCGCAACCACGTCCCGCGCGGCGAGCGCCGCCGCCCCGACGGCAGGATGCGGCAAGACCCCGACACTCAGAAGCGGCACGCATTCGATCCAGAGCGGCGGCCAGACACGCTCCTTCATCCTGAGAATTCCCGACAACTACACCAACACCAACCCCTACCGGTTGATCTTCGGGTTCCACTGGCTCAACGGCACCGCCAACGACGTCGACTCGGGCGGGAGCAGCGGATTCACCTGGTCCTACTACGGGCTCAGGCAACTGGCGAACAACACTGCGATCTTCGTCGCCCCCCAGGGGCTGAACAACGGCTGGGCGAACTCCGGAGGGCGGGACCTGACCTTCGTCGACGACATGATCAGGCTGATCGAAGCAGACCTGTGCGTCGACACCACACAGCGGTTCGCCGGAGGCTTCAGCTACGGCGGCGGCATGAGTTACGCCCTGGCCTGCGCCCGGGCGACGGTCTTCCGCGCGGTCGCGGTCTACTCCGGCGCACAGCTCAGCGGATGCAGCGGCGGCACCCAGCCCATCGCCTACATCGGGCTCCACGGCCTCAGGGACAACGTACTCAACATCTCGCAGGGCCGGTCGCTGCGCGACACGTTCGTCCGGAACAACGGATGCACTCCCCAGAATCCGCCCGAACCGGCACAGGGCAGCCTGACGCACGTCGTCACCGCCTACTCGGGATGCCGATCCGGATACCCGGTCGTGTGGGCGGCGTTCGACGGGGGTCACACCCCTGGTCCGGTGGACGGGTCCACCGCCGAGGACGGCGCACGTACGTGGACCAAGGCGGTGGTATGGAACTTCTTCAACCAGTTCCAGAGCACGAACGACACCACTCCGCCGACCTCTCCGGGCACTCCCGCCGTCTCCAACGTGACCGCCACCAGCGCCACCCTGACCTGGACGGCATCCACCGACCAGGGCGGCTCCGGCCTGGCGGGTTACAACGTCTACCGGGAGCAGGGCGCCACCGACCCGCAGCTCGGCCAGTCCGCCACCAACTCGATCACCCTGACCGGGCTGACCGCCGGCACCCAGTACCAGGTGTACGTACGAGCACGCGACGGCGCGGGCAACCTGTCGGCCGACTCCGCGTCGGCCACGTTCACCACGACCTCCACCGGCGGCGACACCACGCCACCCACCGCCCCGGGCGGGCTGGCGGCCTCCGGCACCACCGCCAACGGGACCACTCTGTCCTGGGCCGCGTCCACCGACGACGTGGGGGTCGCCGGCTACGACATCCTGCGCGCACCCGGTGCCACCGGCGGCGCCTTCGCCCAGGTCGGCACGTCGGCCACGACCTCGTACAGCGACACGGGCCTGAACCCGAGCACCACCTACCGCTACCAGGTCCGCGCGCGGGACGCCGCCGGCAACCTCTCGCCGGTGTCCGACACCGTCCAGGTCACCACCAGCGGCACCACCACCGGAACCTGCTCGGCGACGCCGACCGTGCAGTCCCAGTGGGGTGGCGGATACGTGATCCAGCCGCTGACCGTCACCAACACCAGCACCTCGACGATCACCAGCTGGACGGTCACGTTCACGCTCCCGGCCGGACACACGCTGACCGGCTCGTGGAACGCCACCGTCACCACCAACGGGCAGACCGTCACGGCCAGGAGCGTCAGCCACAACGGCACGCTCGCCCCGGGAGCCGGCACCACCAGCTTCGGCTTCCAGGCCAGCCGCCCCAGCGGCGACACGACCCTGCCCTCCGGATACACCTGCACCGGCGCGTGACCTCGCGACCGGATAGCGGCCCAGCCATCGGCGAACGTATCGGGGCTGGGCCGCACCCGTCGCGACGTTCAGCGCGCCGACCTCGGCGCGGTATCCGCGCCCGCACGCCATAAGGCCGCCCGCGGTGGAAGCGGACGGCCTTATGGGAGGCAGGAGCCCTCAGCTGTAGGAGTAGGACTGCGCGCTGCAGCCGGTGATGTAGGGCCCGGGGTAGACCTGCTGGGTGGAGCAGCCCCAGGTGGCGGTCAGGGTCGTGGCCGAGGAGGGAATGCTGATCGCCGGTCCGTTGGTCCAGCCGACCTGGTCATACTGGTGACCGCCACTGCAGATGGCCGACACGCTCACCGAGGTGCTGCCGCCGGGCAGGCTGATCGTGAACGACCACGTGTGGTTCGCCGGGTTCGCGACCATCGAGCTGAGAGGCATCGCCACGCCGTACGAAGGAGGCGCGGAGCCGACCGAGACGTACGAGGCGTACCAGTCGCGGGTGTCGCCGGAGTAGTTGACGTTGAGGCAGTCCACCGTGGCGTTGAGCGTCAGAGTTGAGGCGGCGGCGGGCTGCTGCATGGTCACGACCATCGCGGCGGTGGTGGTCAGCATCGCGCCGACCGCCAGTGCCCGGCGGATCAGGTTGCCAGCGATCATGGGGTCCCTTTCTTCGCGCCATTGACTGTGGAGATTTCGCCGGTGCCGGGGGCAGGTACGGGTGATGGCGATCGGCGTGGCGGCCACACGCTGGGAGAAGCCGCGCGCCCGAGACGCCGCGGGATATGCCTTCTCGAGGGGAGGATCACACAATGGGCGCGGACTGGACAGCCTCACACAAAGGACCGCTCTCCGAAACAAGCGGCGAATCGCGGTTTCCGTACGGCCCGTAAAGGGGGACGATCTCGCCCCACGGATCTACAGCCTGGTCGCAGACCATGTGACGCCATGCGAGGTGACGGTCGTACCCGCATCATCACAGTCGGCCGCGCGGCGGCGTTCGTGAAACTTTCCACACGGGGACGCCGGACGGCGAGCACTACAGCCACTGACGCGGCCGCTATGTCGAGCGGCTGCGGCAGGCGTCCTGATCCGGCCGACGACGCCGGGGAAGCGACGGCCACGGGCGCGCGTGGGCCGGATCAGAGCAGTCACGGGATCGGGGTGGCGCCGGCCCGCGCGACGGCCTCGGCGTGGTCGGCGGGCAGGAGGTGGCCGGCGGCCAGGGCCCGGTCGGCGGCCCGGGTGAAGGCAGTCACGTAGTCCTGCCGCGTGGGATAGAGCTGGAGCAACCGGGCGCTGCTCAACGGGACGGTGGAGCCGAGCAGCAGGCACGCGCCCGTGATCTCGCCGCCGCTGTTGGTCGGCCCGTAGGCGGCCAGCGGCGCGTCCAGGTCGGGCAGCCGCACGCCGCCGAGCGCGTTGCCGTCGCCGTCGCGCCGGATGGTGCCGAGCAGCAGGCTGATCTGCGGCCCCGCGGGTGGCGCGCCCAGCCCGCGCACCCACCGGTCGAGGTGGTGGTAGGCGGCGTTGGACGCGTACCGCCAGGTCATGGCGTTGACCGGCCGGTCACAGGAGATGGGGCGCCCGTCGTTGATGGCGCGGTCGCGCGCGTTCTGGGCGTTGTACTGGGCCAGTCCGTACGCGTCGGCGTGCGCGGTGCCGGCGACCTCCCATGTCCGGACGAGGGCGCCGTCGGGCTGCCGGGCGTCGGCGAACGTCCTGACGTCGGTCTCGGACTCGACCTGGAAGACGGGGACGGCGGTGTCGGCGCGGATCCGGGCGGTGAGGGGCAGGGCGATGACCCCGTCCCCGATGGGCGCGGCGCCGGCGCCCCGTCCATGGATGAGGAACCCGTCATAGGCGGGGATGATCGGCTGGATCGCGTTGGCGAAGGTGGCCAGGCGTCCGGCGGACTGCGAGTGGCCCGCGGCCAGGACCTTCGCGGGCGCGCCCGTCCCCAGCAGCGCCGGCGCGTGCGCCCGCACCGCCTCGGCGGCCTGCGCGAAGATCGAGTACGACAGCGCGTCCGAGGCCAGCGAAACCTGCGCGTAGCGGCCGGGGTCGAGGCTCCTGAGCTTATCGGCGCCGACCTTCTGTGCGGTGACGCCGACGTAGGCGTAACCGGCGCGGGTGTACAGCTCGTGCGACTGCGACCACTCCACGCCGATGTCCACCCCGAAGCTGACGTTCAGCCACTCCACGACGACGGTGCCGTTGAACCTGGCCGGATCGGCGGGTCGCTCGACGAGCAGCCGGGTGGTGTACGCCTGGACGGTGCCGCTGCGGCGGGCACCCCACTGGCCGTTGGTGTACCAGATGCCGGTCTTCTGGAAGGTGTCGGCGTTTCCGCTCATGAGGAACTCGCGCTCCTCGTACCCGCGGGCGGCGAGGTCGGTCACGGTGGCCCCGACGATTCTGCCCTGGCCCGCGCCGGCCGGGATCGCGGCGACGCTGACCGCCGCCGCGTCCGCCCGTGTGGGGGCGGCGGGCAGCAGGAGGACCGCCGCCCCCACGATGGCCACGGCCCGCGAGAAGCCGTGGCGAAGTCGCTCGAACATGCTGGATCTCCTCCTTGGAGGGTAGCGGCGGGGAACAGACGCCAGTCTCCACCGGGGGCCGCCCCCAGGCATCGGGGAAATCACCAGTGCCAGTGTCAATCCCCTCGAAGCGTAGAGACGGTCCTATGCCACAGCGGCCCTCAGCGGGGCCGTTGACCCTTGCCTCTTCCCGATCATCGAAATCCCACAACGGGGCACATGGAGAGGCACTCAAAGCGTTCTATGGTCCTATCGCCTTCTCGATTATGACCCCCTCAACACTGTTACCAAGGTCAGCGACAGCCCATTCTGGGTAAAGATAGTGAATTGAGAACTCACAGGTGAATCGCTGGGTTGCCGGGACGGTCGGCCTCGGCAACCCAGCGATCCCATAGGATTCGACATCTCAGTACGAGGACGGATATCATGCTAAATCCCGAACAGGATCACCCGGCCGAGAACCAGTGGGAACTGGTGGTTGAGTATGGGCACGGGCTTCAACTCGGCTTCCACGCCCTATGGGTCGAGAGCGACGATCCAGAGAAACTGGCCCGGCGACTCCGGGTAGATCCGGAATCACGTTTGGAATGCGGCCTTGAAACACTTGCAGGAACTTATAAGGGCCCTCCTGCGAAAGGCATGTGGATCGGCCCCCATGCGCCCGGCTGGACACATGCATTCGTCTTCGGTTTTTACTCCGACCATCCCGCGATCCGCAATCTCGGAAGGCACCGTGTTTTCGAGATCAATTTCTGGGGCGAAGTGGGTGAAGGGCTTGAGCCGTTGCACCTTTACTACGACGGAAAACTGCTCGGCGATGTCACGCCGCCGTACGAGGAAAACGGATATATGACCCTTCCTGACTATCGGCCTTTCACTGGAGGGCTGAGACTTGATCCCGACAGTGAACTTGAGCAGGACGTCCATACCTTGTGGTGCTTGGTAGGCCGGATCACGGGACGCTTCGCAGACCGGGAATGGTGGACGTCGACGCGAACCTTCTATCGCATCCCGGACGAGGCATGGGAGGACCCAATGCCGTTGAGTTAGCGATGCGGGCTCTGCTGGAGCGTCGCCACGTCGGCTACGTGTTGGCCATCGCGGACACCGGCGGGTGAACCTGGAGGGGGCCGACCGCAGCGCGGTCGACATCGCCGCCAGCGTGACCGATCGGCACTGGCGCCGCTACCGTGCTGGACAAGGCGCCAAGGGCCCGCGCTGGTATGCCTGGGCATCGCCCCAGCTTCAGCCGGATTACTGCGACAACCCAGCGGTGAAGGTCTCTCACCTCACTCGACTCCATGGCGCCTCCTGGCGCACCCACCTGCTTCGACAAGCTAGCCAACCGTTACCTCGCGGGTGTCACCATCGCCCCGCTCATGCTCTGGCTCCGGCAGGCCGAATTGTCAGACACTCCGTAGGAATGTCTTGAAGATCTTGATGGTGAGTCGGCATGAGCTGGCTCACCCTCGCGTTATGGGGTGATCGGGGCGAGGGTCCAGATACCGCTGGTGTTTGAGTCCGAGGTTGATGAGGCGGCGGAGATTGAGGGCGGCGGAGTAGTGGTGGAGCCAGCGGTCGTTGGCGGCGGTGCCGTGGTGGCGCAGGCGGCGGTTGCCTCGGGCGACCAGCCAGTCCACAGCGCGTTCGACCATGGGCCGCCAGCGGCGGTAGTCGTCTTGCCAGGCGAGGTCATGGGCGGCTTGGCGGGGGGACCGACATGAAGTACGGGTCGGCGATGCTGCGGCACTCCTCGATCGGGATCACGTCCGACATCTACACGGCGGTGCTGCCGGATGTGGCCAGGGCGGCAGCGGAGGCGGCGGTTCGTCTGGTGCCTCGAAAGATCATGCTGAAGGAGGGGTCCGAAACTGGCGGTCCCCCTTCGGTCCCCCAACCGCTGATTCCCCCGTCCGAGGAAGCGGGCTGAGGTGCTCCGTACCTGGTGAAGTAGTAGGGCGGGTGGGACTTGAACCCACGACCCACGGATTATGAGTGGACTTGATCTTAACAGGGGAGCGATGTTCTGAGCTGCGCCTCGGCAGGATTTCGATCATGCTGCCTCGACGGCGTTCCGCGTATGTGCCGGATCTTGAGATGCGCGCCCGCGCACGACTCGCCCGGCTGAGCGCCCCGTATGCCTCGACCCACCGCGAAGCGGCAGCGGGCCGGCGACGGAGGGGCAAGCCCGTCTTCGTGTGTACCCTAGCCGGTCGCCGTTCCTCGGTCATCGGATGCCAACGGTCACAGACGGGCTTGAGCCGTAGGAGATGGTCTGCTGGGCTCTGCCTGGGTCGTGGCAGGCGGGACGATCAGGCTTCCACCTCAGCCAACTACGGGACTGCGGTTCACGCTTGGGAGACACCCCGGAGCCGAGGCCCCGCCGGAGGCCTGACAGTACAAGTTGAGTCCATCGCCGTGCCACTTGCGAAAGAGCTAGCGCCAGTAATAAGGATCATTCTCATCTATCGGCCATTCGATTCCAGATTCTCGCTTCCATAGCTCCACGACAACTCGTTGCGATTCAATCTCCATAGAAGCGAGGAGGTTCTGCAGCTGACGGCGCGCCTCATCCGTTGAGATCTTATTTATGATATCCTTAATTTCTGTTCTGGCTGACTCGCTAGTCCGGCCCTCGACTATAGAGACTCTCCGGCGCGTGAGGAACTTCCTAGCCTCCGCCGATATAGACCCAAGACTGAACACTACGCCTGCGCCGGGGCCATATCGCTCGACTCGATTCACAAAACGGTCGGCATCTCCTAGACCGAAATCTCGATCTTTCAACTCGAAAAAGGCTCTATAGCCTTGAAAGTCGACGATGAGGTCTATTTCGTCTTCGTCGAAAGTCGTATTCCAGACGATGTTATTTAAGGCCACTTTGCTGTCGACTAGCAAACTGGTTGCCCATATGGTCATCCAATGGCTCTTTTCCATCAGTTGTCGTGCTAGGGGTGTTGCGGCAATAATGTTCCGAATGTTTTCATCCGCGAAGGTGCGGTTGCATGTGCTACATCTATAATTCTCTCCGAGGTTGCCCTCTAGCTCTTCGCGAGTGGCTACCGTGCATATGGGACGAGAAGTTTGTCGGCACACAACTAAGTATTCCTCGCGCACAAGCTGCCGATCTAGTAACTCCCGGACGGCAGGCTGTTCGCTTGCAGGCCCCGCATCGTCGCGTGCTGGCTTCCCTTGGATCACTCGCTTGAGAGCCTCTCTGTAATCCGGTGTTGCTAGAGTAATCGCAGCCTCCAGGTCTTGTTGGCTATACGACGCGGGCTGACTGTTGATGTGATTTGTCTTAACTTTATAATTGACAGACGAGAGGCTATATAGCAGGCGCATCTTGGGTGTAGGGAGCCAGGTGAAGGGGTTCCCTAGCATGTCTTTCGCTGATGCGGCATCCGCTGCATGCCAAAATGTAGAGGATATCTCCTCTACATGTGAAGTGGCGGTATGGTCGCGCGCCTCAACGATAATCACTACCTCTCTTGAATACCTGATGATGATAAGCGAGCCGTCGCGGATCATTATTTCGAGGAGTTCCCTGGTCTGGTATTCTTCTCCAGGTGGAGGGCTCCATCGATTCCTATTGAAGCTGGCGCTGACTGTGTCTATTGTCTGCCAATAGAGGGTTCGATGCCTGGCGATACTCCGCGTGCCCGTAGCAGTTAGAATCGCCTTGGCGGCAGCACGAATAAGGGGCTTGTATCCTTTAGATTGCAGGTCTGATAGGAAACGTTCAAAGGCCTTTCTGCTGAATGTGGCCGGGGATGACTCTTTTCCTTCTATTATGAACATCAGGTTTTCCTTGTGAAGATCAGCAGGGTCGGCCTGTACCTGACATAGATACGTAAGAATGAGGAACAGGGGAGTGCCCATGCGCCAGCCATGACGCACCGCGTATGGCGACGATGCGCCGTTCTGTCCCGCTCAGGTGTTAGCGATTCTCTTCCTCTCTCCGATCATCGGCGGGGGAAGCTCTAC
>NZ_JAPNNL010000041.1 GCF_027620315.1 Nonomuraea corallina
GGGGGCGGGGACCCAGAGGGGCAGGGGGTGGGGGTTACAGCGTGGTGAGGAATTCCTCGTCGCTCGGCAGTTGGTCGAATCGCCAGCCCGTGACCAGGGCCGCCGGATAGTGATCGTGGGGGTGCGGCCGGGTGGCGAAGCGGCCTCGGTTGTGCGGGGCGGCCTGCCGGCCCCGGTACACCTCGAAGACCTGGGTGTCGAGGTCGACGAGGTAGCCCCACTCGCAGTCGGAGGACTCCACGGGGTAGCAGGAGGCGTCCTCGATGACGCCCGCGCGCAGCATCGCCTCGGGGCCGCCCTGGGTTTTCCAGAGCAGTTCCACCCAGGAGGTGACGCCGCAGGAGGAGAGGTCGTCGGCGTACTCGCCCAGCCGCTCGATGTCTTCCACGGTGGGCCGGGTGTCGGAGCGGACCACCCGCAGGGCGGCGACACGCTCGCGCAGCAGGTCGGGCGTCTTCGCGGCGGTGCGCAGCCACGCCAGCACGAGCAGGCCGATGCCGTCCGGGCCGGAGTCGAAGTGGTTGTAGGCGATCTTCTCGGTGTGGTCGGTGACGAAGCCGACGAATCCACGGCTGGCCATGGTCACCGGACCTCCGCGTCGGTACAGGTCATGTCAGGTCCTTCGCGTCGTTGGCGGGAATGCCGGAACTCGGTGGGAACGGGGCAGCCGCCGTTGGTTTCAGGCCGCCTGGAGACCGTCGTCGGCGATGACGGTCTCCGTGCCATCGGCCGCCCCCGGGTCCGCGGGTTCAGAGGATGTGGCGTCGTGCTCCGGGATGTCGGCGGTGGTGGCGCCGTGCTCGGGTGCGGGCGCATCGTCCGCGGCGGGGTTCTGGTCCACGGCTGAGTCCGCCGGATCGTCGTCGTCCGGGCCGGGAGTGACCGGTTCGGTGGCGGGCGTGTCTCCGAGGTACGGGACGCCGTCGATCAGGGCCTGCTCGATGGGCGCCGGCACGTACGCCTTCTCGCCGAGCTCCGGCCCCAGCTCGTTGACCAGGAAACGCAGCCAGGCAGCGGCGTCAGCGGTCGAGCAGGGGCTGTAGCGGCCCTCGCGCCAGGTGTTCTTGCACTCGGCGGAGGCCTGGCTCATCTGGTACTCCCACGCCACGGCGATCGGCAGGAGCTGGAGCATGGTCAACCGGCCGGCAGCGGCGGTGGCCAGGGCCGCCTCCAGGTCCGCGGGCCCGCCGAGCTTGCCGTACAGCGTCGACAAGGCGGCTGAGCCGAGCTTGTCGCGCACCGGCGCCGGCATGTCGTTGAGCATGCGGGTGATGAACCTGGCGACCGGCTTGGGCGCGCTCTTGCGCGCCAGCAGCGTGGCCAGCCACTCCTGGCGGACCGTGGCCGCCGCCATCCACGCCCGGTTGCCCTGGACGACGACCTTGCGGGACGGGCCGTCGTGCTCGGTCTTGGCGGGCGGCGGAAGCGTGATGGCCGGCGGTGGCGTGTAGCCGTGCCGCTCGGGGGTGCTGCAGTACAGCTCCGGCTGTTCGGGGCGAAAGCTGGAGAAGAACGCGCCGCGGCCCGGGCAGTCGGTGTGCTGCTCGGGGTCGAAGCCCTCCATCCTGGTCGCGAGCCGGCTGAGGCGGACGGCACCGGCCGGTTCGTCCTCGGTCACTGGAATGCCGGCAGCGGCGAGGTCGGCCAGTGCCCGGTCGTGCGCGGCCGCCTCCTGGCGTTCCCGGCGCACCCGCTCGATGGCGTGCCGGCCGCTGTGCCCCCAGCTGGAGATGAAGGAGTCGATCCGGGCCAGGGCCTCCTGGTCGCCGTCGAACTCCTCCAGCAGCGCGAGCTCGTCCAGCGTCCAGGCGTACTCCATGGCCTGGGCCCTGCGGCGGGTCCGCTCCGACAGCTTGCCCGCGGCGATCGCCTGGGCGACCTCCTCCCGGGTGCGGCCGGTCCGCTTACGGATCTCGGTCCTGGTGGCGCCCAGCTGGTGGGCCATGAACAGAGCGCGGGACTGCTCGAACGGGGTGAGGCCGATGCGGAAGTCGTCGTCGTTCTCCACGACCTGGTCGACCAGCAGGCTTGCCTTGTCCTCGGCCTTGGTCAGGTCGATCAGGCACAGCAACTTCGGCAGCTTGATCGTGATGGCGCCTTCCAGGCGGCGGTTGCCTTTCACCACCCACCAGCGGTGTTCCTCTTCTCCCTCGCCGCGCTGGTAGTCGGCCGGGATCGGGATGACGGTGACCGGGACCTGCAGCTGAGCCTTGAGCGAGGCGCAGAACTCCTGGGTGAGGTGGTAGTCCTCCCGCACGTTGTCGGGGAAGTGGCCGAGCTGGCGTACCGGGATCCGCGCCAGGCGGAAGTCCTCGGGCAGTTCCAGATCGGCATCGGGTTCGACGGTCTCGGAATCGGAGCCGGACGGCTCGCGGGCTTGGTCGGTGATGGACATGGGGCAGCGACTCCCGTCGGGACGAGTGGAAGGGAAGAGGGCTCCCGCCGCCCGCCCATCCGCGCAGGCGAGTGCGCGGAGGACCCGGCGGGGCGGGCGGCGGGAGGAACGAAGAGACGCCGGCGGGAGGGAAGGCCGGTGCCTCTTCGGCTTGGGGAGGCCGTCAGGCCGCGGCGGCGGTGGACGCGGTCTGGTCGGCGGCGGAGGCTCCCTGCACCATGCGCGGGGAGACGGCGCCGGGCTGCGAGGGGCTGACGCTTTCGCCGACCATGCTGTAGCGCGAGGACAGCCCGATCGCGGTGGCGGTGATCTTGATGATGCTGCGTACGGTCGGGTGACCCTTGCGGTCCTTGGACTCGAAACTCCGGGCGACCATGTCGCATCCCTGGACCACCAGCAGGTGGCCCTTGCGGTAGGACTCGCCGGCGCGGATGGCCGCGACCCCGTAGGTGACCACCTCGACCGCCCGGGTCGGCACGTACGGAGAGCCGTCGCGGCCGGGCGTCGGCGGCCCGTTGACCTCCAGCCTGGCCGACCACATGGCGGGCGAGTCGCCTTTGGCGGGGAAGAAGCGGGGCGGGAAAGCGATCCTGCCGGTGACGCTGATCTGGATGTCCATGTGCGAGGCCCTTCCTCGGCCGACGCCCCGGACGGGGCGCGGCGGACTTGATCGGCTGCCGGGGCGAGCTCTGACCGTGTGGTGGAGCCCGTCCCGGCAAGGCAGACCCAGCGCCGCCGGGCGTGAGGGCCGCAACCGGGTGGTGCCGGCCACGGGCAAGATGTTTTGCGCCAGCAAAAGATCTCTGCCGTGGCGGGCACGAGCCTCCTGGCGAGAACCCGGTCTGCGGCGCCGCGCCCAGGGCGGCGCACAGTCAGCCGGCCGGGACGAGCCCGCCATCCGGTCCCTGACCCGAACTGATCCCTGGCTGATCAGGATGCTGGGGCGCGGCGGCTATCCGGCGAGCTTGGCCCGGCAGCGCTTGGCGTCCTCCGCTCCCCCGTCCGCTTCGAACGTCGCGGCCGCGTCCCTGTACTGCTCGTCGGCCTCCTGCCGGCGCCCCAGCGCGGCCAGCGCGTCACCGGCCGCCTCCTGCGCTTGTGCCTGCCCGGCTCGGTGGCGCAACCGCACGCTCAGTTCGCGCGCCTGCTCGCTCAACCGCAACGCGGGCTCCGCGTGACCGGCGTTGAGCATCAGCGTGGCCAGTGTCTGCAGTGCCAGCCGCAGGTAGGACCGATCCTGCGGGGCCTCAGCGAGTTGCTCGGCCGCGGTCACCGCCTCATGGCCCAGGGCCAGCGCGCGTTCGTGCTCGCCGCGCGCGCTGAGCACGGTGGCCATCGCCCGCAGGCAGACCAGCTCCGCGTGACGGTTGGCGATCTCGCGGGCGATGCGCAGCCCTCGACCGGCGTCCGCCTCGGCTTCGCTCAGCAGAGCCGAGTGATCCGGGCCGCTCGAGAGCTGACGGCGGCATACCGCTCGCAACGCCAGCGACCGCGCCAACCCGAAGAGGTCTCCACTGCTCTCCCTACCTTGCACACAGTCATCCAGCAGTGGCAGCGCCCGCTGTGCCCCACCCGGCCCCTGCATGATCAACGCGGCCAGACGATGGCGCACCTCCGCGGTCATGCGCGCATCGGTGGGCGAGAAGCTCTGCAGCAGGTGCCGCCACATGTCCGCGGCGTCGCGATGGCGGCTCTCGCGATACAGATAGGACGTCACGCGCAACGCCAGCCCCATCGCCAGGCGGTGTAGCCCGTGCTCGCTGACGATCCGGATCACGTACAGGAGATTCGCCGCCTCGGTCGCCAGCCAGCCATCGGCGTCGTCCACGATCGACTGGCGGACATCCGCCGGCGCGAACATGACCATCTCCAGCACCACGACGGGCGGGTCATGCGGTTCCCGGGCGATCTGCTCGTCGGCCAGGCTGGCCAGCTCCAGCCAGCCCAGCATCAGCCGGTGGATGGCCCGGTCGCGCTCGTTGGGCCGTTCGGCCAGGCGCGCGGCGGCGAAGACGCGCAGCAGGTCATGCTGGTGATAGCGGGGCTGGCCCAGCGAGTCCACCCCGAGCATGGTCAGCAGGCTGCGGCGGCTCAGGCGCTCCAGCACCTCCTCGACGTCGTCGATGTCCCCGCCTCCCAGCATGGCGACCTCCCAGCCGGCGAACCCGCCCGGCCTCAGCAGCGACGCCAGGCGGAAGACCCGCGCTTCGGGATCCGGCAGCGACTCGTAGCTGTCGGCGATGCTTGCCTCGACCGTCATGCCGTCGGCCTGCAGCATGCTCAGCAGCCGCTTGCGCAGCCGGGTGACGAACATCGCCAGCGGCCAGTGCGGCTGCCCGGATAATCGAGCGCCGGCGATCCGCACGGCCAGCGGGAGCCCGCCACAGGCGTCGACGATGTCGGCGGCCGCGACCGCGTCGGACCGGATGCGCTCGGCGCCGATGATCTCGCCCAACAGGGTCAGCGATTCCTCCGATGACAGGGGTTCCAGCCGCACCATCCGCATGCCGGCCCCGCCGACCAGGTGCGCGCGGCTGGTCACCATCACCGCGCATCCCGGCGTACCAGGTAGCAGCGGGTCCACCTGGTGCATGCCGGACACGTCATCGAGCACCACCAGGACCCGGCGGCCGGCCAGGACCGAGCGGTAGAGCGCGGTGCGGCCGGGAACGGTGGCGGGCACGTCGCTGAGTTCGACGCCCAGCGCGGCCAGCACCTCCCCCAGCACATCGGTGATCTCCCGCGGCTGGTCGGACATGCCGGCGAGATGCACGTACACCTGGCCGTCCGGGAAGTGCGGCCGCAGCAGGTGCGCGACCTGATGGGCCAGGGCGGACTTGCCCACTCCCGGAGGGCCGCTGATCGAGGCGATAGGCATGCGACCGGTCTGTCCGGCGGTGCGCAGGTATCGCGTCAGTTCTTCCATCTCCGCCGCGCGACCGGTGAAGTCGCTCACCGCCGGTGGCAGTTGTGCCGGAGCCAGTCCCCCGGTGCCCCATGTGGTGGCGGAGGTTGCTTGCTCGTTCTCGTCCAGAGTGCGGAGATCGAGGGTGTCGTTGACGATCTCGTCACGCAACCGGCGCAGCCTCGCCCCTGGGTCCGCCCCGGCCTCCTGGGCCAGCAGCGTCACCAGGCCGTCGTAGTGCCGTAACGCCTCCATCCGGTATCCGGCCCGGTGCAGGGCGGTCATCAGCAACGCGTTGAGCATCTCCGACAGCGGATCCTCAGCCAGCTCCCGGCGGAGGTCGCCGAGCAGCTGCTGGTGCTCCCCCGTCTTCAGCCGGGCCTTCAGGAGGTCCTGCTGGGCGACCTTGCGTTCCCACAGCAGTTCTTGCCGCCAGGTCGCCAGTCGGATGGGGTCCTCGGGCACGTCGGCCAGGGGAGGGTCGCCCCATAAATCCAATGCCCTTCGTAATGAGGCGACTGCGGCATGTTGATCACCGGTTGCTATCCGGACCCGACCCTCCTCGGCCAGCAGCCGGAATTCCGTCAGGTCGAAACTGTCTTCCGGGCGCAGCACGATGCGGTAACCATGACCACGTGCGGACGGAATACGCCCCGGCAGCAGTTGACGAAGCTGCGACAAGGCAGTTTTCAGCGAGTTCTCCCGGCCGTAAGTATCACCCCAGACCGCCTGCATCAGTGTCTCGGCGACGATCCCGTCGGAGCCGGCCAGCAGCAGTGTCGCCAGCAGCGATCGCCTGGTACGCGTGATCTCGACCGGCTCGTCCCCGCACTCGACCTGGAGCCGGCCCAAGATGGCGAACCGCACAGGAGCCCTCCATTCACCATGTGAAGGCGATCGGCGATGTGATAGCAGTGATTCCTGATCAAATATGACCAATGTGGATATTACTGCGCAAATCCACGAGAGGATCATGACCCGGCGACAACCACATCACAACCGGGTCAACACCATCGCCTGACAGGTTCCCAAGGGGTCAAGAGTCTCGCCTGCGAAGACGGACTGAGCCTTGTGTCTCGTTTCCATTGACGTGAAACATGTATGCGTTATCTGCCTTGAGTGAAGGGGCTCGGCGTCTCCGAGTATGAACAGCTCCAGCGCCGCCGGCTTCTCCCTCAGAGGCCGAGCCAATAGGCTCGGGCAGTGAGGAGAACCTTCGTCTTCGATGTCGGCGAGACCATCGTCCGCGACGACCGTTACTGGGCATCCTGGGCAGACTGGCTCGACGTACCGACACACACGTTGTCGGCGCTCGTCGGCGCTGTAGTCGCTCAAGGTCGGGACAACGCCGACGCCCTTCGACTCCTGCGACCCGGCATTGATATCAGGGCCGAGTATGCCGCACGTGAAGCAGCAGGTCGCGGTGAGCGCATCGAGGAGGCCGACCTCTACCCGGACGTCCGACCGGCGCTCGCCGCGCTGCGGGCGGCCGGCCACCGCGTGCTCATCGCCGGGAATCAGACACGTCGCGTCGCCGAGCTGCTACGCGCTCTCGACCTTCCCGTCGACGGGATCGCCACCTCAGGCGAGTGGGGCGTCGCCAAGCCGCACCCGGCATTCTTCGCCCGCCTGGTGGAGTTCGCCGACACTCCGCCTGAGCGAATCGTGTACGTCGGCGACCATCCCGCCAATGACGTCATCCCGGCCAAGGCGGCCGGCCTCGGCGCCGCTCACATACGGCGCGGCCCCTGGGGGTACTTGTGGGCCGACGATCCCGGCACGGCCGCGGCCGACTGGCGGATCACCAGCTTGCGGGAGCTCGTCGACATCACCGGGTGACGCGAACCTCTGGGCACAATCGTCACCGGGTCGCTACAGTCCGAGAAGAGCACACGGGAGCACCTCATGCCTACCACTCCTCACCGCGGGATAGGCAAGCGTGTCGCCTATTACCGGAGCGTCGCTCGCCTCACTCAGCAGCAGTTGGCCGATGCCGCGAGCATCCATGTGGGCACGCTACGCAAGATCGAGCGTGGAGCTCGAGGGGCTGGCGACAACATCCTGGAAGCACTCGCCGCGGCGCTCGGCATCGACCCGTCGCTATTGGTAGCCGATCGGGCGCAGGCAAGCTCCCGGATCGCCGCGGCGATCCCCGCTCTGTCGGCAGCCATCGCGGCCTATGATCTGCCCGACGACGGACCCGTGCGCCCGCTGCCGGAGCTCCGTGCTGCCGTCGCCGAGGCGACCACGTGGCGGCTGGCCTCCCAGTACGTGCGCATCACGCGCCGACTGCCCGAGCTGCTCGGCGAGCTGTTACGTGCCGGGCCCGACCACGATCCCGACGTGGCAGCACTCCTCGCGTCCGCCTGTAGAGCGGCGGACGCCGTCGCCTTCAAGTTCGGCGCCTACGACCTATCCGCTAGATACATCGAGCTGATGCGGTGGGCCGCCGCCAAAACTGGCGACCCCATCCTGACCTCCACGGTCGCCTACGTCCGCACGGAGACTTTCTTCGCCTCCAACGCCCATGCCAAGGGCCTGCTTGCCCTCGAACTCGCCATCGACGCCGCGGCCTCGCCAGACACCCCGCCAGCCATCGCCGCGTGCGGCGCACTTCACATGCGGGCTGCTGTGATTGCCGGTCGTACCGCAGACGCGGACGCCGCCGACCTCCATCTCGCCGAAGCCCGTCGGCTGAGCGACCAGGTGCCCGAAGCCATCTACTCCGGCACTGCCTTCGGGCCGTCATCGGTCCGCATACATGAGGTGTCCGTCGCGGTCAGCCTCGGCAGAGACTACGTCCGTCGCGCCCTTGACATCGTCCGCGGGTGGACACCGCCGCCTGAGCTGCCCGCCGAGCGGCGCAGCGGGTTCTACATTGAGCTGGCCCGCGCGCAACTGTGGTCCGGCTTGCCGGACGACGCGTTCGAGTCCCTGAAGATTGCCCGGCGAACCGCCCCTCAACACGCGCGCGACCATCGATGGGTACGGGAGGACGCCGCGACTCTGCGCAGACTCAAGCGCGCCAACAGCGAGGATCTGAACAGCTTCGCCGAGTGGTGTCACGCCACCTGACCCCGGTGACCCACATTGGGTCACTTCCCCTCTGGCCTCCGGACGACCATCTGAGTGTCACAGCGACCAGACGGGACCCGCTATGTCAGAGGCAGCACTCCCCACCAAGCTGATCACCGCGCTGGACGACGCCACCACTCTGCGGGCCCGGCGGAACTGCAGGTGGAGCAGGACACCTCCCGCCCAGCTACTTCCCCTCAACCCATGTCGGAGGTCAGCGCTCGATGAGCCTCCCTGATCACGCCCCCACGCCTGGCGTCGAGCCCCTGTCCCAGCAGTCGACACCCGCCCGCCTGTACGGAGCGCTCGGCGAAGGCAAGGATCACTTCCAGGTCGACGAGGACAACGCCGCCGCGCTCGACGAGATTCTGCCGGGCATGGCGCGCATCGTGCCGGACAACCGCAGCTGCCTGCGCCGCATGGTGGCCGCCGCAGCGGATCTGGGGATCAGCCAGTTCGTCGACCTCGGCTCCGGCTTGCCCGACCAGCCGCCCAACCTGCACGAGGTGGTTCATGACCGGCAGCCCGGCGCGAGCTTCGTCTACGTTGACCGTGACCCGGTGGTGTGCACGCACGGGCGTGCCCTTCTACGCGCCCCCCGGGTGACCATGGTCGAGGCCGATGTGCGTGACCTTGACGACGTGTTCAGTCGGCCTGAGGTGCGCATGCGGGTCGACTTCGGGCTGCCGGTATGCCTGGTGCTCGGCGCGGTTCTCCACTTCCTTGCTGATGATGAGGTCCGCGGGGTGATGGAGGCGTCCCACGACTGGTTGCCGCAGGGCAGCCTGCTGCTGGTCACGCACGCCACCAGCGACCAGCCCCACTACACGCCCGAGCAGGTCGAGGCCGCCCGTGACTTCTACCAGGCTCAGACCGGCGAGCGGCTTTACCTTCGCCGGGTGCAGGAGATCGCCGACCTGGTACTACCCGGGTGCGCGCCGATGTGGCCCGGCCTGGTCAGCACCGCCTTCTGGCGGGCGGGCCCGGAAGCGGGGCCGGACGCACGGGCACCGTACTTCGTGGCTGTGGCCGCCGAAGTGCGTGGTCTCGTCGAAGATCGGCGTGCTGTCCAGGAGTCGGCCGGATGAGCGGCGACTCCCCAGACCGGCGGCGGAGCCGGTCGCACCCCGGATGTACTCCTATGCCCAACAGGATGGTCCGGGGCGACGACCACACCGCGGGCTTCGCCGCCTTCAGATGCTCGTGGTCCGATGCGGAGATTCGTCGCACCCCCGTCGGGCCACGAGTGTCCACCTCATGCTCTGCGCGGCCCACTCCAGCCGTATGTCGCCTGCCCGGCGGATGCGGCGGCCGGCGCAGCAAGGAGGACGGGGCAAAGGCAGGCCACCGCCCCCTGCCCCGTCCTCCATCTCATGAAGAGAGCTGACACATGGACGCCGGCATCGCGCTGTCCTGCCTCACCCGCGGGGATCTGGACACGGTGGCCGCCGCGCCCGCGCACGACGATGACGGTCAGGAGCCGACCTTGGCTCCCGACCAGGACGAGGCCTAGCCGAGCCGTTCGGCCGGTCGGCACAAGCTGCCCGGCCGCGCCGCGCTGACCCTCCTGTCACGGTGCGGCCGGGTGCCCCTCCCCCGCCAGATGTCCTCCCTCGCCTCTGTACGCCTTGGGATGTTCACACATGACACAGCTACAAAGAGCAATATTGTCCGTACTCACTGTGCTCGCCATGGTGGGGTGTGGCTCTCCGCCGTCAGCCTCTCGCCCGAGCGGCAGCCAGCTGCAGACAGTCAAGGTCGGGATCATGCCCATACCCGACTGCGTCACCGTCCCCCTCGCGAACATGAGGGGCTACTTCGAGGACGAAGGGCTTCAAGTCGAGATCGAGACCGTCCAGGGCGGCGGCGTCGCCCTGCCCAAGCTCAAATCCGGAGCCCTGTCTTTTTCGATCATGAATTACACCGCCGCCGTGCTCGCCGAGTCCCAACAGCCTGGCACTCTGCGCATCGTCGCCGACGCCTACCAGTCGGCTCCCAACACCTTCAAGCTCATGGTCGCCAAGAACTCACCCATCAAGGGCCTGGCCGACCTGCGCGGCAAGCACATCGCGGTCGTGACCCTGCGCTCGGTCGGCACGCTGACCACCGAAGCCGCTTTGAAGATCTCAGGCTTGACCGCCGACGACGTGCGAATCTCCGAACTGCCGCTGCCGGACATGATCCCGGCGCTCCAAACCGGGAAGATCGATGTCGCCTGGATGACCGAGCCGTTCATCACCGCCTACCAGCAACTCGGCGGGCAGACGCTCTACGACGTGATGCAGGGCCAGACGGAGAACTGGCCGATCGCCGGCTGGGCCACCACCACCGACTACGCCAAGAACCACCCCCGCCAGGTCGTCGCGTTCCAGCGCGCCATCCTCAAGGCCCAGGCCGACGCCCAGAACCGGCAGGTGATCACCGACACTCTGCCCACCTACACCAAGATCGGCCCCGAGACGGCGGCGACCATCACCCTGGGAACCTTCCCCATGAACCTCCACCCGGATCGCATCCAGCGGGTGGCGGACGTGATGCTGGAACACCAGTACATCACCGGCGAGCTCGACGTCAGCCGGTTCCTGATGCCGCCCCCGGCCACCGTCGGCCACTCTCCGGCGCCACCGCCCCCGCCGGCCACGCCCTCGACGCCCGCCGCCACGCCGTCAAAGGTGCCCACGCCGTGACCCTTCACCAGCACCCCGACGCCCTGACCTTCAGCCTCGTCGACCCGTACCAGCACATCCAGAAGATGCTCGACGCCGTCCCGGACTTCGCCGCCCTGCACGCCGCCGTCGAGCTGGACGTCTTCGAAGCCCTGGCGACCCAGACGGTGACCAGCGACGAGCTGGCCGACGCCTGCGGCGCCGACCCGGACGCGATGAACCGGCTGCTGGGCTGGTTGCACGCCCGTGGCTTCGTCGCCGACAGCTCCGCCGGCTACCGGCTCACCGAACTCGGCCACGTCCTCACGGCCGAGGCCGACCCGTCCCAGCGGCACGCGGTGCTGGTGGCGGGCTCGACGTACTGGTGGAACGCGATCGGCCGCCTGGCCCACACCATCCGCCGCGGACAGCCCACACAACTTGAGGGTCAACCGGTGTACGAATACCTCGCCTGCACTCCCGGACTGGCCGAACAGTTCGACCGGTTCATGACTGCGCGCAGCACCGCCGTCGGCCGCGACCTCGCATCCCTCGACGGGTGGGCCGAGGTCCGGCTCGTGGCCGACCTCGGAGGCGGCCTGGGCGGCGTCCTGGCCGCCCTTGTCCATGCCCATCCCCATCTACGGGGCGTCCTGGCCGAGCGCCCCGGCGTCACCGCGCGCGCCCACGCCTACCTGAAGGAACAGGGCCTGCTCGGCCGCGTCGAGATCGTCGCGGCCGACATCTTCGAGGAGATCCCCCGGGGAGCGCAGCGGTACCTGCTGTCGTCGATCCTGCACAACTACAGCGACGAAGCGTGCGTCAGCCTCCTGACCGAGGTGCGCCACGCCCTCCAGGACAACGCCGGCGGACAAGTGTGGATCGTCGAGGGCCTGCTGCCCCGGCGCACCAGCACGCCCAGCCCCTGGTATGCCACCGACATCCGGATGATGTCCCTGTTCCAGGGCGGCCAGGTACGCCGCGCCTCCCAGCTACGCCGGCTGGCCCGACAGGCCGGGCAGACCATCGTGCACGCGACGCCCCTGCCCTGCGGACAGACCGTGCTGGCCGCCCGGCCGGCACGCGGGCATGAGAGCTGACCACGCCGGCGCTTCCTCCCACCCCGAGCAAGGAAGGTGACCCGTGACGACCATTTCCGGTGACTCGATCACCGAACTGTTCGCCCGTGCCGTGAGGCTGACCATCGACGGTGAGAAGGTCATCCCTCGCGGCATGGACACACGCGAGCTGCTGGACGTGCGCCTGTTGCTTCACGAGCCTCGCGCACGTCTGCTGGCCGCTCCTTCGGGGCGCGTTTTGAACACCGCGTTCGCCGTCGCCGAGACTGTCTGGATTCTGTCGGGCTCCGATGCGCCGTGGATCTACGAGTTCAACGGTCAACTGCGGCAGTACGCCGAGGACGACGGCATTCTGCGAGGCGCCTACGGGCCACGCTTGCGCTGCTGGGACGGGCACGTCGATCAGCTCGCTCTGGCGCTCGCCACTCTGCGGGGCGATCCCGATTCGCGACGGGCGGTCATCCAGCTCTACGACCCCGCCCGTGACGCCGGCGGGCACCGGGACGTGCCCTGCACGCTGGGCTACCGCTTCCACCTTCGCCAGGGACGCCTGCACATGGCGACCACCATGCGCAGCCAGGACCTGTGGACCGGGCTGCCGTACGACGTCTTCGCCGCGACCACGCTGCACGAGTTGATGGCCTCCTGGCTGGGCGTGGAGCTGGGTGTCTACCACCATCATGTCGACTCGCTCCACCTGTACGAGCACGACCTGGACAAAGCGGCCAGCGTCCTTAACACGACGGTCCCGACGTCCGGGAAGCTGCCCTCGCTGGAGACGCCGTGGGAGGGGTTCGACGCCTTGCTCGCCGATGTCCGCTATGGCCGGAGGGTGAACCATCCGGGCTGGGACACGATGACCGCCGTGCTGGCCAGCTACCAGCAGTGGAAGCGCGGCCAACGCGAAGCCGCCGTCGCCAAGGCTGAGGACATCGAGGGAGCACTCGGCGAGGGACTGCGCGCCTGGTACGCCGTTCTGCGGGGGCGGTGATCTCGATGCAGCCCTATGTCGTCCTGGGCGTGTGCTCCTTCACCCACGACTCGTCCGCGGCCCTTCTGGTGGATGGCGAATTGGTCGGGTTCGTCGAGGAGGAACGCCTATCCGGGGTGAAACACACCCGCACCTATCCCGAGCATGCGGTCACCTGGTTGATGAGCGAGGCGGGCATCACGCCTGAACAGGTCAACGAGGTCGCCTACAACTTCCACGGTCTGCACTACCTGCGCGTTGTCCCGGCGGCCCTCGGCCTGGTCGGCGACCCAGCCAGCCGTCACCGCGCGGTGGCGCGCGCGGCCAGCTTCACCAAGGTCGCGCTCCGTACCGTCCGCCGCGTTCAAGCCCTGAGGCGCCGTTTCCCGCACGCCCGCGTCCGCCCGTCGCTGCATCACCGCACCCACCAGATGTACGCCTTCGCCGCGTCCGGATGGGAGAGCGCGGCCGTCCTGGTCGTGGACAGCCTCGGCGAGGCGCAGACCACCACCATCGCACTCGGCCGCCAATCAGAGCCCGGCCGGCCCGCTCTGCGGCCCGTGTACGAGCTGACCGACCCGGCCTCGCTCGGCTACGCCTACGGCTCGGTCACCGAGCATCTGGGCTGGCGGCGCGGCGATGAGGAAGGCACTGTGATGGCGCTGGCCGCCTTGGGCGATCCAGCACGCTTCCGGGCGCTGTTCGCCGACGCCATCCCGATCACGCCGACGGGGTTCGCTCTGCACCCGGGCTACTTCGCGCCCAGGGTGCTCGCGTCGTCCTTCGCCCGTCTGACACCTCGCTTCGCCGCGGAGACCTGCCCGCGCCGTGCTTCAGACGCCCCGATCAAGCAGGTCCACCGGGACCTGGCCGCCGCGCTCCAAGAACGCGCCGAGAACGTGATGCTGCATCTGGCGGCCCTGGCCAAGACACGTACCGGGAGGCGGCGGCTGTGTGTCGGTGGAGGAGTCGCCACCAACTGCGTGGCTGTCGGCAAGATCGTCAAGTCTGGCCTCTTCGAGGAGGTGTTCGTGCCGCCGGCTCCGGGCGATGCGGGAACCGCGATCGGCGCGGCAGCGGCCGTACACCTGGAGGGCAGCGCGCGTCCGCTGGCCGGGGTTGCCAACGCCTGTTACCTCGGCCCCGCCTACGCCGATCAGTTGCCGGATCTTTCACGGTTCACGGTGCATCGGCTCGATGGTGATGTCGCCGAGGTTCTGGCGGAGCGGCTCGCCGACGGTCAGATCGTCGGCCTCTTCCAGGGGCGCGTCGAGGCTGGACCACGTGCGCTCGGCAACCGCTCGATCCTGGCCTCACCGCTGAAGCCTGGCGTGGTGGCACGGCTCAACGACACCGTGAAGTTCCGGGAGTCGTTCCGCCCGTTCGCGCCGATGGTGACGGCCGAACGCGCCGCCGAGTACTTCGCCCTCGGTCAGGAGGCGCCGTTCATGTCGATGGCCTCGTCCGTGACCGACCTGGCCCGCGAGCAGATCCCGGCGGTCGTGCATGCCAACGGCACGGCTCGCGTGCAGACCGTCACCCAGGACGGCAACCCGTTCATCCACAAGGTGCTGACCGCCTTCGCCCGCCGCACCGGCGTCCCCGTGTTGATCAACACATCCCTCAACGTGAAAGGCAAGCCGATCTGCGGCACCCCGGCCATGGCCCTGGACTGCCTGGCCGGCAGCGGCCTGGACGCCCTGCTGCTGGAAGGCCGGTGGATCACCACATGAGGATCGGCTACAGCTTCTGGGGGTTCCTGGGAACCGGCATCACCGACACCCCGCGTGGCAGGTGATCACGACGACGCCGGTGCTGGTGACGCCGACCGACAGGGATGGGTGCCGGTCGTCATGCGCGGGGCAGAGGGTGCTCTTCTGGGTGGCGGAGCCGCGCGGTGCGTGGCCGGTCCTGTCATACAGCGCTTGCAGGATGCGCGTGTACGGGGTGCTCATGGGGCGGCCCCGGTCAGGACGCGAGGTCGGCGGCCTGGGCGGGCGGCGCCGGGGTGAGCGCGGGGTCGTCGATGTCGAGGCAGCGCAGCAGGGCGGCGCGGCCGACGCGGTAGGTGTGGCCGACGCGCAGGACGGGGCAGGGGAACTGGCCGCTGCGGGCGAGTTCGTGGGCTTTGGTCCGGCCGATGCCGAACGCTCGTGCGGCGGTGACGAGGTCAACGGTGACGGGCAGGGCGAGCAGTTCCGCGGTGGTCAGGGCCTTGGCCATGGAGGGCGTGCCTTTCTGACGGTCCGCTCGGGATCGTGGTGGCAGGCCGAGCGGTTCATGACATATGGGATTGAATCTCGCTCGTGATCAGGATGGCATGGACAATGCCAACCCTTCAACCCTAGTGTTAGTGGATATCCATCTATTTGGGATGAATCGCAGCGATGCCGAGGAGTGACGCATGCCGGCGGACCAGACGCGCCACGAACCCAAGCGAGAGCCGGGCGGCCGCAGCTTCAGCGAAGAGAACGTCGCCCTGCGGATCGCCTGGGAGATGCGCCGCCGCGGCTGGTCACAAGAACGCATGGCCCAAGAACTCACCAACGCCGGCTGCCCGACCCACCAATCCGCCATCTCCAAGATCGTCAACCCCAGACCCGACGGCAGCCGCCGCGCGATCAGCGTGGACGAGGCCATCGCCCTGGCGCGCGTGTTCGGCATCGCCCTGGAAGAACTCCCCCTTCCCATGGACGACGCCCAAGGCCGGGACCTGCACGACCTGAGCCGCACGGTCACCCACGAAGGCCGCAACGCCACCGAGCAGTACGCGCACTTCCTCCTGGCCTGGGCTCGCCTGCGTCACCGCCTCACCCACCAGGACAGCCGAACCGCCTACGAAGGCTTCCTGGTACAGCGAAAAGTCGACCCGGACACGGCCGAGCAGGCGATCGCCTTCTGGCGGGACGCCGACTCCTGGCGCGAGGCGACAGCCGCATACGACGTGCTGCACCGGATTCTGCGGGCCATGGGCGACGGGCGCGACCTGACCCCGCCCGCACACCAGTCCCGGCGGCGTCACAGCGTCGTGGCCGACCTCGTGCGCCTGCGCGACCTGTTCGCCACCAAGATCCCGGGCTCTCCCGTACGAGTGGTGCCGGACCTCATCTATCACGCCACCGAACTGCTGGTACGCGCCGGCATCCAGGAAGCCGCCATCGGCGTCATCGACGCCTACGACCGCGGCACCGCCCACCCCACCGACCCGGTGGTGGAGGCGATCGAGCGCAGGCTGCGGCAGATCAGCGACCGGCCACCGCAGGACCGCTGGGATGAGCTCGAGAGCCTGGCGGCCCGGATAGCGCTGCACTGGCGGGGTCACGAACCCCGGCGGTCGCCCGAGGAACTGGCCGCCGAGTTGGGCGTAAGCATTGAGGACTACCAGGAAGCAAGGAGGTTCGGAGGAATGACCCGCGAAATCGGAGCGAGGTGAGCTGCACATTGACGGGCAACGCGTTCAGACGATGCAAGTGCCGCGAGAACGGCCGTGAGCTCGGTTCCAAATGCCCGAAGCTCCGCCGTAAGGACGGCTCGTGGAATCCCAACCACGGCATCTGGTACGGCAAGGAGGAACTCCCGCCCGGCCCGGACGGCAAGCGGAGGTACCTGAAACTCGGCGGCTTCGCATCGGCGGACGAGGTGACCGCGTGCTTCCAGGCGATCGGGCGCCTGTTGGACATTCCCGACGCCGGGCCTGATGGGCATGAGGCGCGGATGGAGATCCTCACCATGATCAAAGCGGCGCACCGCAAGAGGGCGCCGATGCCGGAGTACGAGGAGGTGCAACGCAAGTACCGGGCCGGTCAGCCGCTGCAAGCGATGACGTTCGGCGAATACTGGGAGCGATGGGTGGCCCGGCGTCGCCGGTTGAAAGACATCCGCGAGTCGACACTGCTCGGGTATATCTCGCACCATGACGCGCACTTCGGCGAGGTGCTCGACCAGATACGCCTCGACAGGTTGTTCGCGCCGAAGGTCGAGGAAGTGTTCGCGCGGATCGACGAGAAGAACGCGACCCTGCTCGAGGGCCGGAAGTCACCGGATCCAGAGGTGCGAAAGGCGGCACGTCGGCGAAAACCCGCCGGCCCGGCGACGAAGCAGAGGATCAAGGCGACGATCCGCACCGTACTGGCGGATGCGCAGCGTGAGCACCTCGTCGGCTTCAACGCCGCGGCCCTGGTGACGCTGGAGTCGGCTCCCCGGCCGAAGGGGGTCGTGTGGACGGAGGCACGCTGTACGGCTTTCGAGAAGGCGTTCCAGGCGCGGCTCGCGGCGGTGCGGGCCGATCCCGCACTGCCGTCGGTCTCGGCGGTCAGTGTGTGGGGGGCGACGGATCTGCGGCCGTCGCCGGTGATGGTGTGGACGCCGGCCCAACTCGGCGCCTTCCTCGACTATGCGGCCTCCGATCGGCTGTACGCGCTCTATCACTTGATCGCCTTTCGCGGGTTGCGTCGCGGGGAGGCGTGCGGGGCGCGGTGGGTGGATCTCGACTTCGACGATGCCGTGCTGACGGTGGCCAGACAGCTCACGATCGTGGACCGGAAGGTACGGGAAGGGCGTCCGAAGACGGAGAGCAGTGATGCGCCGGTGGCTCTCGACTCGGGGACGCTGGCTGTGCTGCGCGCGCACCACCGGCGGCAACGTAAGGAGCGGCTGGCGTCGGCGGGAGCATGGCTTGAGTCGGGTCGGATCTTCACCCAGGAGGACGGCAGCGAGCTGAAGCCGGACTGGGTGTCGGAGTACTTCGAGCGGCTGGTCTTCGCAGCCGGGCTGCCGCCGATTCGTCTGCATGATCTGCGGCACGGCGCCGCGACCCTGTATCTCGCGGCGGGGAACGACATGAAGACCACGAGCGCGATGATGCGGCACTCGAATCAGGCGATCACGTCGGACACCTATACGAGTGTGCTGCCGGAGCTGGCTCGGATGGCGGCGGAGGCGAGCGCGGCGCTGGTGCCTCGGCGGGTTCGTGTGGGGACCCCGTCCGAAACTGGCGGTCCCCCTTCGGTCCCCCCACGCCGCCTGATCGGCTGCCGGCTTCAGAGCCTCCGAAAACCCGCAGGTCACAGCGGTGATACAGGCGCGCCCTGCAGGATTCGAACCTGCGACCGTCGGATTAGAAGTCCGGTGCTCTATCCAGCTGAGCTAAGGGCGCTCTCGCCTTATTGTGCATGATCTGGCGACCTGCCATGTACACGATTTCCCCCGTGTCCGCCCCTACCCCGTCACGGCGCCCGCGCACCACCCGTCTCGCGTTGCCGCTCCGTCACCCCGGCGTGCAGAGGAGTGGTGCCGGTTCATGGGTGGTCGGCGGTGCCTTCCAGGAGTGCCGTGCCGAGGGAGGTGAGCGTGTGCAGGACGGCGGGGCCGTCGCGGTGGGTGTCGATCAGGCCGGCCTCGCGCAGCACGGTGGTGTGGCGGCTGGCGGCGGCGGGTGAGATCCGCAGCATGCGGGCGAGTTGGGTGGTGGTGGCGCTGCGGCCGAGGGCGTGCAGGACGGCTGATCGGTTCGCGCCCATCAGCGCGGTGAGGTTGGTACGGCGGGTCGCCTCGGGTCGCCACCGGTGCCGTTGGTCGATGGGGTAGATGAGCACGGGCGGGAGGTCGGGGTCGGCGAGGGTGAGCGGGGTTCGCAGGCAGAAGTACGAGGGCACGAGCCGCAGGCCGCGTCCACCGAGGATGAGGTCCTGGTCGATGACGTACTCGGTCTCCAGGACGGGGGGCCGCCAGCGCAGGAGCGGCGCGAACCCGGCGAACAGCCCTTCGACGCCGCCGGTGAGGAGGGCGCGGGCGCGGCTGGCGTGGTCGGCGGCGGTGGCGGAGCCGGCGAGTTCGCGGTAGGGGGCCACGGCCGCTTGGTGGTAGTCGCGCAGGGCCGTTTCCATGCTGGTGAGCGCGGGGGCGCTGCCTTCGGCGATGGGCCGGACCCAGCCGGGCAGGTTCCGGTGGCGGGCGAGTTGGCGCAGTTCGGCGGTCAGGCGGGGTCTGGGGGTGCGGAGCAGCGCGGTCAGGCCGCTTTCCAGCCCGCGGTGTCCTTCGTACGGGGTGAGGAAGTCGGGGAAGTACGGGCCGGCGGGGACGAGCGTGTCGAGCAGGCGGGCGCCGCGCCGCATCCGGGAGGTGGCGGCGGGGTCGGCGTGCAGGTCCTCGTACCAGGGCTGGAAGGCCGGTGAGCGCGCGCGGTCCCGGAGGCGGAACCTGGTGAGGATCATTTCCCAGAGGGGGTCGGGCTCGTCGGCGAGAGTGACGCGGGTGAGGTCCTCAGCGTGGAAATGGATCCTCAGCGTCCCCATTCCGCCCCCGTTGTTGACAGGTCTTGTCATGCGAACGACACCATGGCGGCGATTCGGCAGTCAAGCAGATTTGGGGCATTTGTCAGCTTTTCGGTGGAGCGGAAAGGCCCTTCCACCCGTCCGCCGAAAGGATCACCATGGGGAGGCTCTTCGATCATCACCGTCATTTCCCGACACGTGAAGGAAGTGCACGTGAAAGTCGCGCACCCTCGATCCGTCCGCCGTCTCCCGGCCGCCCTCGCCGCGGCGTTCGCCCTCGTCCTCGCCATGACCTCGCCGGGCGCCGCGAACAGCGTCCGCGGTGAGCAGGCCGATCCCGTCCAGGTCAAGCCGCAGTCCGCGCGGAGCGTCGCCCCCATGGGCGCCAGGGCCGCGGCGCTGACGGCGAACGCCCGCAGCGGCCAGGCCAGATCGGCTCGCCCCGGAGGGGCGGCCAGGACGCAGGCCGCCCGGTCGTTCCACGCGCTCCAGCTCAACCTGTGCAACAGCGGCAAGGCCAAGTGCTACGCCGGCGGCCGGGCGATCTACGAGGGCGGCGACCTGATCTACCACCTCGCCCCCGACCTGGTGACGCTGAACGAGATCTGCTCGATCGACCTGCCGAACTACCTCCAGCCGTCACTCGCCGAGGCCTGGCCCGACGACTGGACCTATTACGTCTTCTACCCGGCGCTCGACAAGCCGACGGGCAACCCGATCACCTGCACGAACGGCGGCACGTTCGGCAACGCCGTGCTCGGCCGGGTCCCGGCGGGCCTGTGGCAGGGGGCGAACGGCTGGGTCGGCGCGTACCCGACCCAGGACAGCGGCAACGAGGTGCGCACGTTCGCCTGCGCGTACGCGGTGGGCGACCACCTGGCCTGCGCCACCCACCTCAGCGCGAACAGCGAGCCGATCGCGCTGGCCCAGTGCAAGGCCCTGACGTTCGACGCGGTGCCGTACATCAGGTCCCAGGAGGGGATCTCCGGCAAGACCGTCGTCGGCGGCGACTTCAACCTGGAGTACGACACCTCCGACCCGGAGAACGCGCAGAACTGCGTACCGGGCGGCAACACCCGCAAGGGCGACGGGGACGTGCAGCACGTCATCTTCAGCAACGACTTCTCGTTCGTCAGCCGGAGCACGTACGGGCTGTCCTACAGCGACCATGACGGCATGCTGATCCGGCTCACCAAGCCGTGACCGTCGCCGCGGCGCGCTAGGTCCTGCGCGCGAGGACGAGCCGGCACCGCGGGCCGCCGTCCTCGCGCCGGCCCAGCGCCGTCAGGGGGACGGTCGTCACGCTGAAGCCGGCCGCCTCCAGGTCGTCGCGGACCGCGCTGAGCGGGCAGGTGCCGTAGTACATGACGAACGGCGGGCGCCACACGGCGTTGCGCACCCGCATGACCGCGTCGAAGCCGAGCAGCGCCCAGTAGCGGGCCGAGGTGACGGGCGGCGGCGCGCCGATGGGGAAGGCGAACAGGCCGCCCGGCCGCAGCGCGCGGTGCACCTCGGAGAAGAGGGCGAGCCGCTCGGCGGGCAGGAAGTGCCCGAGCGCGCCGAAGCTGACCGCGAGGTCGAAGGCGCCGGCGAAGGGCAGGGCGCGGACGTCGGCCTGGACCCACCCGGCGTCGGGGTGCGCCGCGCGGGCCCGCGCGAGCATGCCCGCGCTGAAGTCGACGCCGGTGGTCGCCTCCCGGCACAGCGGCGTGAGGACCCGCATCGCCGCGCCGGTGCCGCAGCACACGTCCAGCCCTCGCCCGAACGGCCCGAGCGGACGCAGCGCGTCGGCGGTCGCGTCGAGGATGACGTCGGGGGTCCGGAAGGGCGTGTGGTCGAACGTCGGGGCGAGCAGGTCGTAGCCGCGCTCGACCGACGACAGCGCCTGGACCATCAGTTCGCGCAGAGACGGACCCCGGGGCGAGAACACCGGCCCAGGTTACTCTTCCCGGCTCCGGTCAGCACCAGAGCGCGCGCTAGCGGGGTCCCACGACCCGCTGGCGCTGCCTGCCGAGGCCGTCGATGCCGAGTTCGACGACGTCACCGGGGCGGAGCCAGATCTGCGGGTCGTGGCCCATGCCGACGCCGGGCGGGGTGCCGGTGTTGATCAGGTCGCCGGGTTCCAGGACCATGAACTGGCTCAGGTAGTGCACGATGACGTACGGGTCGAAGATCATGGTCTTGGTGGTGCCGGTCTGGCGGCGTACGCCGTTGACGTCCAGCCACATGCCGAGATCGCGCACGTCGGGGATCTCGTCGGGGGTGACCAGCCACGGCCCGGCGGGGTTGAACGTCTCGGCGGACTTGCCCTTGCTCCACTGGCCGCCGCGCTCCATCTGGAAGGCGCGTTCGCTGACGTCGTTGACGACGCAGTAGCCCGCGATGGCGTCGCGGGCCTCCTCGGCGGAGCCGAGGTAGGAGGTGCGGCGGCCGATCACGACGCCGAGCTCGACCTCCCAGTCGGTCTTGGTGGCGCCGCGCGGGATGCGCACGTCGTCGTACGGGCCGACGAGGGTGTTGGGCGACTTGGTGAACAGGATCGGCTCGTCGGGCACCGGCTGGCCGGTCTCGGCGGCGTGGTCGCGGTAGTTGAGTCCGATGCAGAGGATCTGGTGCGGGCGGGCGATGGGGGCGCCGATCCGCTCCCCCGCGAACGCGCGCGCCTCGCCCCCGGCCACGCGGTCGGTCAGCAGGGCGGTCAGCGGGGCGGCGCCGCCCGCGGCGAAGAACCGCTCGTCGAAGTCGGGGGTGACGTCGGAGACGTCGATGTAGTGGGTCTCGTCCACGCGGACCACGGGCTTCTCGGCGCCGGGCGCGCCGATGCGCATGAGCTGCACTGATCGCTCCGTCAGTTAGGGGGTCGCGCCGGAGAGGCCGGCACGCGGGCCTCCGCTCGGCCGCGCCCCCGCATGCTAGATCGTCGTCCCGGGGATGAGAAGGCCCGGCCGGCGCGGGTCCGTCAGAAGGAGGAGGTGCCGGCGGGAGCCGCCGGGTCCGGCCACAGGTAGCGGACGGCCAGGATCGCGGCGAGCCCTCCGGCGACGTTCATGGCCAGCCTGACGATGGACGCGGTCCACGGCTCCGGATGGCCGAAGTCGGCGAGCAGCAGGACCATGACGGGCATCCAGATCGACCAGTAGGCGTAGTTCGCCGCCCGGTACGTGTGGGCCAGCGCCCCGGCGGCGCCCACGCAGAAGGCGGTCACCAGCGTGGACGGGTGGCTGATCAGGATGAGAGCCGCCAGCGCGCTGCCGACCATGCCGCCCAGCATCCGCTGGGCGTAGCGGGTGCCCATGCCCGCCGGCGTGGGCCGCAGCGTGACGAGGATGGCGGTGACGACCCAGTGCCCCCCGGAGACGCGCATCCCGAGCAGAGCCATGATCGACATGGACACACCGACCAGCAGGCCGAGCCGCCCGGCGTGGCGGGCCCGGGTGGCGAGGCTCAGGCGTGACGGCGGGACGCTGACCGACAGCCGGCCCAGGAGCAGGACGGCGAGCGCGGCCCACACCGCCCCGATGAGCTGGGCCAGGCCGGGCACGCCGACGCCCGGGTCGTCCATGATGCCGACGAACAGGCAGGCGAGCGCGCCCGTGGTACCCAGGACCGGCCAGAACGCCCCGGCGACGGCCGCCGCGGTCACGCCGGCCGCCACGAGCCACGGCTGCGCGGCGACGAGCCAGACGAACACCCCCGCCGCGGTGACGGCCGCCCCCCGCACGAGCATGAGCAGGCGCAGCGGGTACGGCGACGGGAACAGCATGAGCGTGGCCGACAACGTCACCGCCGCGCCCAGCGAGGTCCGGCCCAGCCCGGCGCCCACCAGCAGCGGCACCACCATCAGCACGCCGGCCGTCAACCCGGCCGGGACGTCCGGCTTGCCCACCGGCCGGAGCAGTTCCCATAGCCGCTCGGCCCATCTGGCGGCGATGTTCAGGGTTTGCGCCTGTCGGGCGCCGGGCTGCCGATGATCGCCCTTCTGACGGCGTCCCACAGCCGGTTCAGGGTGGTGATGACCTGCGGCGACTCAGGGCCGAGCAGTCTCACCCAGGCGCCCGCCCGGTTCGGCAGCGTGCTGGCCCCGCCCGTGAGCCCGCCGGCGGCCACCACCCGGTGCATCGTGTCCGCCAGTTCGGCGGCGTCCACCGCGGACGTGATCACGTACAGGGTGGAGAGCACGCCGTGGTCGCCGAACACGGCCGGGCCGGTGACCGGCGTCAGGGCGGGCACGAGCCTGATCGGGTCGGCGAACAGCAGCTCGCCGCCGGGGCGGCGGACCTCCAGGTCGCTGCAGTAGGCGGTGTAGTCGTGCCGTTCGCCGCGGGCCAGCCGCCCGGCCAGCATGGTCTCGGCGAGGATCACGGTGGCGGTGGGGTCGAGCGTGACCTCGGTGCGCTGGTAGAAGCGCGACTCGGCGAACGGGATCACCGCGTCCGGCAGATACTCGACGTAGCCGCCGGGACCCGCCGTGATGGTGACGAGCTGACTGGCGTAGTCCTGCTCCATCCGGAAGATCTTGGTGGCGGCCTGCGTCATCACGTGCACCGCCGCGTCCGCGCCGCAGTTCAGGTCGATCCGGTAGCGGTCGCCCTGCAGCGCTCCGGCGCCCGCGGCCATGACGATCACATACGGCATGTCCGGGCGGGCCGGGTCGTAGTAGAGCGGCCGCATGATCTGCAGCGGCGTCTTCTGGTAGTGGGCCGTCATCTCGGTGCGGCCGCCGCGCCGTTCGAAGGCCAGGTCGAGCAGGCCGACCTTGCCCGGGCTGCCGACCGGGAGCCCCGTGTAGGGGCCCTCGGCGTAGCGGGCCACGGCGTGCGGGATCGACGTGATCGTGTAGTGGCCGGCCGCCAGCCGGTCTACGCGGTCGGCGAGCATACCGGCCTGCGGCCGGCGATGAAGTCGGCGACCGCCTCCACCCCGGTGCCCTTCAGCGAGTCGGTGAGGATCACCGGGCGTCCCTCCCTGACGCGGTCGGCGTCGCGGGCCATCACCTCCAGGTCGGCGCGCACGTACGGGGCGATGTCGATCTTGTTGATGACCAGCAGGTCCGAGTTCGTGATGCCCGGTCCGCGCTTGCGCGGCATCTTGTCGCCCTCGCCGGTGTCCAGGACGAACACGTACACGTCGGCCAGGGCCGGGCTGAAGGTGAGCGTGAGGTTGTCACCGCCGCTCTCGTACAGCAGCGTGTCGATGTCGGTGAAGCGCTGGATCAGCTCGGCGCCGGCGGCGAGGTTCATCGTCGGGTCGTCGCGGACGGCGGTGTGCGGGCAGGAGCCGGTCTCGACGCCCACGATCCGCTCCGGCTCCAGGACGCCGTGGAGCGTGCGCTTGACGTGGTCGGCGTCCTCCTGCGTGTAGATGTCGTTGGTGACGACGCCGACGCTGTGACCCCGCTCGATCAGGATGGGGACCAGGGCCTCGATCAGGGCCGTCTTGCCGGAGCCGACGGGGCCGCCGACGCCGACCTTGAACACGCCCTCCAGCTCGGGCCGCACGGCGGGGTGGGCGTCGTGATGGTGGTGGTGATGGTCCATGTCGTGCTGCCTTTCAGGTGGTGAACAGCCGGGCCTCCGCCCGTTCGTGGACGGCGCTCATCGTGTCCGCGACCGGGGCGGCGGCGTGCAGGTCGTACGGGCCCGCGGCGGCCAGCGCCTGCGCCGCGGCCCGCTCGATCGCGCCCGCCGCGGCGTACAGCGTGGCCTGCGCCTGCCGGAAGTCGAGCCGGCCGAGGCGGACGGCGGCGCTGACCCAGCTCGCGGCGAACGCGTACAGGTCGGCCGTCACCGCGCCCTCCACCGGCACGCCGAGCCCGGCGTGCGCGGCCCCGAGGACGACGGCGTGGTTGCCCGGCGTGCGGCCGGTCTCGACCAGTTCGGCGAGCCGGGCGAGTTCCGGGGTGCGGAAGACCAGGGCCGCCGTGCGCAGGACCTGGTTACCGGTCCTGGTGGCGGCGGCCCGGATCTCCCGGTTGAGTTTGATCGCGTGCAGCCGCCGGTCGGTCTCCACGACCGCGTCCCAGTCGCCGGCCGACACCGCCCGGTGGGTGAGCACCAGGGCGGTGGCGTCGCCGGGGCCCGCCGCGTGCAGCAGCACGTCCTCCAGCAGCTCGCCGACGTCGACCGGCCCGGCCTGCGTGTACGCCTCCAGTCCGTGGGACAGCGTGTACAGGCCGCCGGGGAAGGCCGAGTCGGCGAGCTGGAGCTGGGCGAGCAGGCTCATGCCAGGAAGAACAGCTGGTTCAGCGGCAGCTCCCTGGCCGGCTCGATCGTCGCGTGCTCGCCGTTGACCATGACCTTGAACGTCTCCGGGTCCACGGTGATCCTGGGCAGCGCCGAGTTGCGCACCATGTGCCGTTTGTCGACCGTACGGGTGTGGCGGACCTTGGCGATCAGCCGCTGCAGGCCGAGCCGTTCCGGCACCCCGGCGGCGATCGCGGCGTCCGGCAGGAAGGTCACGTTGCACTTGCGCTGCGCCATGCCCATCGCGCCGAACATCGGCCGGTAGTAGACGGGCTGCGGCGTGGGCAGCGAGGCGTTCGGGTCGCCCATCTGCGCCCAGTTGATCAGCCCGCCCTTGATCACGAGCGCGGGCTTGGCGCCGAACGAGGTGAACGGCCAGAGCACGATGTCGGCCAGCTTGCCGTCCTCCAGCGAGCCCACGGTCTCGGCGATGCCCACGGTCCTGGCCGGGTTGATGGTCAGCTTGGCGAGGTAGCGCAGCACCCGGAAGTTGTCGTTGCGCTCGGAGTCCTCCGGCAGCTTGCCGCGCTGGTCCTTGTTGTGGTGCGCGGTCTGGAAGGCGCGGGTGAAGGTCTCGCCGACGCGGCCCATGGCCTGGGAGTCGGAGGAGAACATGCTGATCACGCCCATGTCCTGCAGCACCGTCTCGGCGGCGATGGTCTCCGCGCGCACCCGGCTGTCGGCGAAGGACACGTCCTCGGGGATGTCGTGGCTGAGGTGGTGGCAGACCATCACCATGTCGAGCAGCTCGTCCACCGAGTTGATCGTGTACGGCAGCGTCGGGTTCGTCGAGGACGGCAGCGCGTTCGGCTCTCCGGCGATGCGGATCAGGTCGGGCGCGTGCCCGCCGCCCGCGCCCTCGGTGTGGAAGGTGTGGATGGCCCGGCCGTTGATGGCGCTGATCGTGTCCTCGAGGTAGCCGGCCTCGTTGAGGCTGTCGGAGTGCAGCGCCACCTGGACGTCGAAGTCGTCGGCCACCCGCAGCGCGCAGTCCACCACGGACGGGGTGGATCCCCAGTCCTCGTGCACCTTCAGCACGCACGCCCCGGCCTCGATCTGCTCGGCCAGCACGGCGGGCAGGCTCGAGTTGCCCTTGGCCATGATGCCGATGTTGATGGGCAGCCCTTCGACGGACTGGAGGATCCGGCCGATGTTCCACGGGCCCGGCGTGCAGGTCGTGCCGCGGGTGCCGTCGGTGGGGCCGGTGCCTCCGCCGATCAGCGTGGTGATGCCGTTGGTGAGGGCGTGCTGGGCCTGCTGCGGCGTGATCAGGTGGACGTGCGGGTCGATGGCGCCCGGCGTGGCGATCATGTTCTCGCCCGCCAGCACCTCGGTGCCCGCGCTGATCACCAGCCGGCGGTCCACGCCGTTCTGGGTGTGCGGGTTGCCGGACTTGCCGATGCCGACGATCTTGCCGTCCTTGATGCCGATGTCGCCCTTGACGACGCCGAGGATCGGGTCCAGCACGACCACGTTGGTGATCACCAGGTCGAGTGCGATGGTGGCGTTCTGCGAGAGCGGGTCGGACGACATGCCGTCGCGGATGGTCTTGCCGCCGCCGTAGACGGCCTCGTCGCCGTAGTGGCCGGCCGTATGGTCCTTCTCGATCTCGATCACCAGGTTGGTGTCGGCCAGGCGGACCCGGTCGCCCACCGTCGGGCCGAACATGCTCCCGTACTGCTCGCGGCTCATCGTGGCCATCGGTGTCAGCCCTTCTTCTTGCTGGGAGACTTCTTGGATCCGGCCGGCTTCTCCGCCTTGCCGGCCTTGCCCGCCTTGCCGCCGCCGGGCGGCTGGACGGTGGCCGACGGCTCCGGCTCGTTGGCGTAGCCCAGCTCCTCCAGCAGCCGCGTCGCGCGGATGTGCGCGTCGCGGGTCCGCAGGCCGCCGTTGACCAGGCCCCCGAAGCCGACGACGCGCAGGCCGCCGCCGTACTCGACCAGATCGACCTGGTGGGTGTCGCCCGGCTCGACGCGGACCGCGGTGCCCGCCGGGATGTCCAGGTGCATGCCGTACGCCTTCTCACGGTCGAAGCTGAGCGCCCGGTTGGCTTCGAAGAAGTGGAAGTGCGAGCCGACCTGGATGGCCCGGTCGCCGGTGTTGCGCACGGTCAGCCTGACCGTCCGCCGCCCGGCGTTGATCTCGATCGAGCCGTCGGCGTAGACGACCCTGTCCGTGTCCGTCATGACGAACCGGTCCTTTCTGGTCTGGTGGCGAGGTCAGCCGCCGATGGGGTCGTGGCAGGAAACGAGCTTGGAGCCGTCCTTGAACGACGCCTCGACCTGCATCAGCTTGAGCATTTCGCGCACGCCGGGCATGACGTCTCCGGCGTCGAGGACGTTCTTGCCGAGCTCCATGCACTCGGCGACGGTCTTGCCCTCGCGGGCCGCCTCCAGGACGGCGGCGCTGATCAGAGCCACCGCCTCGCTGTAGTTCAGCTTGAGACCGCGTTCGCGCCGCTTGGACGCCAGGTCGGCGACCACGTAGATCAACAGCTTGTCGAGTTCACGTGGGGCTAGGTTCATCAGCTCTCCTTAGGTGGGACTGCGCCGCAGGCCGGAGAACGCCGGCACTGCCGCGAGGAAGATCCAGGTGGCGATGACGAAGGGCCAGGTCAGGGTGTGTCCGCCGACGGGCTCGAAGAAGTCGGTGACGAACGCCGTGAGCACGGTCGCCGACACCGCCCCGGCCACCGCGTACAGCACGCCGAGCCGGGACAGGACGACGAACGTCCCGGTCAGGGCGATGCCGGTGAGCACCGCGTTGTAGCCGTACAGTCCGGCGCCGATGTCGGCGGCGGGCGCGCCGAGCACGATCGCCACCACGATGCCGATGGCGCTGGAGAGCAGCGCGGCCAGGGCCACGAGCCGGCCGCCGAACCACAGGCCGATCAGGAAGATGAGTCCGACGTACCACTTGCCCTGGAAGAACACCTGGCCGATCCCGTTGAACAGGCCCTGCCACAGGTCGGTGAACGTCAGCTCGCGCCCCGGGTAGGCGGCCGACGGCGGCGGCGCCATGCTGCGCCCGCGCCAGATCCGCTCGAACACCGGGGCGCCGATCACCAGGAAGGTGGTGACCGCGCAGAACGGCGCGGTGAAGGTCGGTAGGTTGTACGGGGCCAGCAGCGCGACGAGCGCCGAGGTCAGCACGCTTCCCATGATCGAGCCGATGATCACCAGCAGCACGGTGATCCAGTGGACGTCGAAGTACAGCACGAGCGCGACGCCGATCAGCGTCCCGTTGAAACCCTCCAGCCCGCCGGTCACCCGATCGGACGACACGCCGAGCACCACGGCGGTGAGCGTGGCCACGGCGGCGCCGAGCAGGCCGAAGACCCCGAACTGCCAGCCTCCGACGAACAGCGCGACGATGAAGCAGAGAGCCGTCCGGTAATCGGTCTGGAAATCGACCTGGCTGACACCACGGGCTATCGCGGGCGGCAGCTCGGCTGCCTTGACATTCACATGCCCGCCCCTGTCTTTCCGGTTCGAATGATGCGACGAGCGGCAACATTCCCCGGCGAGTCCCTGCTAAAGCGCAAATACCATTTAGCAGGACAACCATAAGAAAAGTCGCCCATTAAATGATGATTTCTATAACCACGATCATCCCGCCACAGCCCTGCCGAGCAGGTAGCACAGGCTCACCGCGGCGAGACCCGCCACGAGGTTCATGCCGATGTTGACCAGCGCCTTGCCGGTCGATCCGGCTGTGAGCAGCTTGTACGTGTCGGTGCTGAACGTGCTGAACGTGGTGAGCGCGCCGCAGAAGCCGGTGCCGATCAGCGACAGCACGGTGTGGGAGAGCGCGTCGACCGACGACAGCCCCATCAGGAAGCCGAGGATGGCCGAGCCGAGGACGTTGACGGTGAGCGTCCCCCACGGCAGGGCCGAGCCGAACCTCTTCTTGACGGACGAGTCGACCAGCCAGCGGGTCGGGGCGCCGGCCAGGCCGCCGATGAAGACGACCAGGACAGTGATCATTTCCGGCTCCCCGCGATCGACATGCCGACCCGGACGGCCAGGAGTCCCAGCACGACGCTGAGCACCAGATAGACGGCGGCCCAGCCGGGCGTGCCGTCCACGGTCAGCTCGCGCACCCCGTCGACGTAGTGCGAGAACGTGGTGAAGCCGCCCAGGAACCCGGTGCCGAGCAGCATCTTCACCGGCTGCCGGTGCAGCGGGTGCCGGGTCAGCTCGGCGGTGAGCAGGCCCATCAGCAGGCAGCCCAGGGTGTTGACGATCAGCGTCGGCCACGGCAGCGGGTGGGACGCCCCCAGCAGCGCCTCGGTGAGCAGGTACCGGGCGACCGCGCCGATGCCGCCGCCGACCCCGACGAAGGCCAGGGCGCGGCCCATCCGCGGCGTGTCAGCCATCACTCCTCCTTGCCGGACCGGGGTGCCGGAGCCCGCCCCGGGTCTCCCGCGTCCGCGGGAACCGGTGGACGACCTTGCCGATCACCGAGCCGTCCGATCGAGGCGAAGCCCCTCTCCTGGAGTGATCGGCGAAGCCCTTCTCAAAACCGGTAATGGCCTCCTTTTTGGCCTTGCACTCCAAAATTAGACTTCGGGCGGAAAGTCGGAGATGGAAATATCGATAGCGGAAAATGACTGGCGCATGACGGTTCCGCAATTCCCTCAGCTGCGGCACAGCCTCCTCGCCCGGGAACCCCGCCGGACGATCTCCGGCGAGTGCGTACTTTTCCTCACTCCGGCGGTTGAACTCCGCGGCGCGGCGGGCCGTACCACGCCACAGAGACCACCGAAAGGGTCAAGATGGACAAGCGCACCCTCGTGATTCCCGGCCTGGCCGCCGCCACCGCTCTGATCGCCGCCTCGCTCAGCCCGGTGACGGCCCAGGCCGTCACCCCCGTCTACCTGGCCGCGGCGCTCACCGGCGCCAACGAGGTGCCGGGCCGGGGCGCGAAGGCCGGCGACCCCGACGGCCGCGCCCTCGCGGTGTTCAGGATCCACGGCCGTCGCGTCGACTACGCCATCAGATGGCACAAGCTGGGCGCGCCCAGCGGGTTCCACATCCATCGGGGACGGGCGGGCGAGAACGGCGAGGTCAAGGTGCCGTTCTTCGGCCAGGCCCTGCCGGCCGGCCTGCACGCCGTCAAGGGCACGGTCCGGGTCGCGGACCTCCAACTGCTCCACCGCATCGCCGCCAACCCCGGCAACTGGTACGCCAACCTGCACAACGCCGACCACGCCGCCGGGGCGGTGCGGGCCCAGCTGTACCGGATCCGCCCGGTGGAGCTGGAGTCGGTGCTGGCGCACGGGTTCGGCAGGACGCTCACCACGCGGGCCGACGGCCGCCAGGAGGTGGCGGCGCCCGGGACCAAGGTGGGCGACCGCGACGGGCGGGCCGGATGGCTGGTGCAGCCGCAGGGCAGGCGCGTCTGGTTCGCCACCGCGTGGAAGCGGATCGGCGCGCCGGTCGCCGCGCACGTCCACCGCGCGCCCAAGGGCAGGAACGGGCCCGTCGCCGTGCCCTTCTTCGAGGCCAAGAAGGGCCTGCCGCCCGGCGTCAACGGCGTCGCGGGCAGCGCGCCGGCCGCCCCCGCGCTGAGCCGCCGCATCTGGAACAACCCGAAGAACTGGTACGTCAACCTGCACACCAAGCAGTTCCCCGGCGGCGCGGTCCGCGGCCAGCTCTACCGCGGTGACTGGTGAACCGCCGCCGCGTCAGCCCTTCTTCCGTGACCCGCGCGGGATGACGCCGCTCACCGTCGTGCCCTCCTGCGGCACGCTGTTGACGGTGAGCGAGCCGCCCATGGCCGCGAACGCCGCGCGGCCCGCCGCCAGGCGCGCCTCCAGCCCCGCCACCGGCATCCCCGCGCCGTCGTCGCTGACCGTCAGGCGCACACGGGCCGGGCTCACGGTCAGGGCGATCGCGACCCTACGGGCCAGCCCGTGCTGTTCCAACTCCGCCAGTACGGCGCGGATCACCGGCCGCACGACCGCGTCGACGTCCGCGGGCAGGCCGTCATCGGGGAGCGCCCACGTCTCCACCGCTATGCCGCTCAACGACGCCCAGCGGGCCAGTTCGTCCTCCAGGCAGACCGACGTCGACTCGAGCGATGGGTCGGTAGGCACCATGAAATATCACCTTTTCTTATCCCCGTTGCGTGAACCGTACTTGGTTCTGGACCGGATGTGTCCCAGGACGCCGGAGATCGCGGCCCCTCGCGCCGGCCCGACCGGGCCCGCGGGCCCGGAGGACGGGCGTCCCGCCCGTCCGGAACACCGGTCCCGTGCCGGAGGGACGCGGCGTGTGACACGCTGACGGCGTGTCCGATCCCGCCGCCGACGGCCACCCCCCGCCCACGGGCGTCATCCCGTACGGCCTGCTGGCGCTCCTGGCCCGCGTTCCTGCTCAACGCGCTGTCCTTCGGGTCCGCCACGCACGACGATTTCCCGGTGACCATGGTGGCGCAGCTCTCCGGCGGCTCCACCGTCTCGGTGTGGGTCAGCGCGGCCGTACTGCTCGGCGCGCACACGCTCCTCGGCGTCCGGCCCGCCGCCCGTCCCGAGCTGTGAACCTCCCCCTGGAGAGAGCGGTCAGGCGGGGGCGCGCTCCGTCGCGGAGGACTGGGTCATCCGGTAGTGCGAGGGCGGCACCCCGTAGCGGTCGACGAACGCCTGGCGCAGCGTCTCGGCGGTGCCGAAGCCGCACCGGGCCGCCACCACGGCCACCGGCAGGGACGTGGAGGCCAGCAGGTGGGCCGCGGCCTCGGTCCGGGCGTGCCGGATGAACCTGCCGGGGGTGAGGCCCGCGTGCTTGAGGAACAGCCTGGTCAGGTGACGGTCGCTCACCCCCGCGCCGGCGGCCAGGGTGGACGTGGTCAGATCACCGGCGAGGTTGGCGACGATGTGGCGCATGACCCGTTCGACCAGGCTGTTGTCGGGTGGGGGCGCGGCGGTGAACATGCTCATCTGGGCCTGGTTGCCGGGCCGCTGCAGGTAGGTGACCAGATGGCGGGCGACCCCCCGGGCCACCTCGGGGCCGTGGTCCTCCTCGATGAAGGCGAGGGTGAGGTCGATGGCGCTGGTCACCCCGGCCGAGGTGGCGACCTCGCCGTCGCGGATGAAGATGGGGTCGGGGTCCACCTGGATCTTCGGGTACTTGGTGGCCAGATGCGGCGCCCACTCCCAGTGGGTGGTGGCCCGCCGACCGTCGAGCAGGCCCGCCTCGGCCAGGATCTCCGCCCCGGTGCAGACCGACGCGACGCGGCGGCTCTCCCTGGCCAGACGGCGGACGTGCGCGATGATCAGCGGGTTGTCGGCCGCCGCCATGCACCCGATGCCGCCGGAGACGACGAGCGTGTCGAGCGGGCCTCTCAGGTGTTCGAGGGCCTCGTGGGCCTGCAAGGTCAGGCCGCTGGCGCAGGTGATGGGGTGTCCGCCGAGGGTGGCCAGGACCATCTCGTAGGCGGGGTTCGCCCCGCGCCAGTTCGCGCTCTGCAGCGCGGACGTCACGCAGGCGATGTCGAGTAACTGCGCGGCGGGATAACCGACGACGACGACACGGCGCTCGGGCATGCCTCGACTGTACGGCGTACCCGGGGAACGGGCACGCGACGTCGGCCGTCAGCGTGGGACGCGGGCGTCAGGGGCCGGTTTCGGGCAGGGGCTGGGGGCGGACGGGCGCGGGGAGCAGCTTGCCGAACGGGACGGAGCGCAGCGCCCGGAGCCGTTCGGCCGCGCCCGGGTGGCCGTGGTCGGCGGCGAGCTTGTAGTAGAACCTGGCGATGTCGTGCTTGGTCGTGCTCTCCCGCTCGTACGCCTGGCCGTAGCCGAAGGCCAGGTCAGCCGCCAGCGTCAACGGGGGCTGATCACCGGCGAAGGACTCGGCGCCGGGATGGCGGCGGCGGACCGCGATGTGGGCCCAGTACCGGGACGCGGCGACCTCGCCCGCCAGCGCGTGCACGATCGCCAGCCGGAAGGCAGGCTCGGAGCCGCCCTCGGCCGCCCGGCGCACCAGGTACGCGACGGTTCTGGAGGTGCGCCGCTCGGCCTCGTCGGCGGGCGTCCGGTAGAGGTCGAACGAGCCGGTCACCTGTGGCCCCGGCTGCTCGCTCCTCGCGGCGGCCCAGCGGCTCTGCCATTGCTCCAGCGTGCCGAGGCGGTCCACCGGCAGACCCGTCTGCGCGGCGTGGCGATGACACACCATCACGAAGGAGGCGACCAGCTTCCAGTCGGGGAGGCGTTCCCGCTTGCAGTTGAGGATGTCGCTGAGCGTGCTGGCGGGCAGCTCCTTGGGGACGTCCAGTGCGCGTGACAACAGGTTCATCTCGGAATAGCTCGGCTGGCCGGCCGATTCTCGCAGCTCTTTGAGCTGGGCAATGAAGGCGGCGTGGAACTTGCCCGCAGGGGTTTCGGTCATCGTCCTTGGAAGTGTCGGCGACAGATGTCGCCATATTTACAGAAAAAATCCCCCAGCTTGGATGGTTCTCCCATTTCCATCTCGTCCGGTATCAGTTGCCACTCCAGGGGGTACCCGGCTCAGCGGTCCCAGCGCGGTCCCGGCCCTGAATCCGCTGATCATGCCGGTGCCGGTGCGGGGTGCGCGCGCCTTGGACGGCGCGTTTCCCGGCAAATCCGGAAAAATCCGGATGAGATCGTAAGATCGCGCATCGCCTTTCCCCCGTCGGCGCCTTTTTCCGATCTTCTCCGGCCTCGTCCGAACCCGTTTGAGCCGCTGGCCCGGCCCCTCCCCGGCCCGCCACGGTGAGGACGTTCACCGCCGTTCCAGGAAAGGCCGTCGCCCCATGACGTTGTTCACGGCTCGCCCGCCGAGTTTCGCGTACCGTGCCGACGCCCCCTGCCCGGCGGACGAGCACCTGCTGATCACGCTCCTGACGACCTGGGTGCTCGCGACCGGGCGCACGCCGCCCGCCGCGCGCCCGGAAGACCTGACCCCCGACGAACTCATCGACTTCTGGGCCGACGACCGCGCCTGAATGGGAAGAGGACCCCATGTTCACCACCTGTCAGCTGCTCACGCTCACTCTGGCGATCCTGATCGCCGCGATCACCTGCGCGCTCGTCCTGGCCACCGGCGCCGCGTGGCCGGGCGCCCTGCTCAGCGGCGGCGGCGCCGGCGCGGCCACCCTGGCGGCCCTGCCCCGGCTGCTGAAGCGGCATGACCCGTAGTGAGCCCCTACCGCTGGAAATCGCGGTCGCGACCGTCGTCCCCCTGCGCCGGGATTCCTGGTCCGTACGGGACTGAACGATCCGGGCATCGGCCGTGCGGAATAGACGAGCCGCACGGCGCTCGGGTGCTACGGTTGGCCCGCCATACACGTAAAAGGGGACATATGTTCGGCATCGTCCGCCCATGTCGGCACGTCATGTGCAAGGGCCTCTTCGCGGACTGGATGGGGCATCTGTGCGGGCTCTGTCTGGCCCTGCGCGACGAGCACGGGCACCTGTCCCGCGTGGTGACGAACTACGACGGCCTGCTCGTGTCCGTGCTCACCGAGGCCCAGTCCCCGGCGTCCGCGCCCCGCCGGCGGGCGGGCGCGTGCGCGCTGCGCGGGTTCAGGGGCGCCGACGTGGTGGAGGCGGAAGGGGTGCGGCTGGCGGCCTCGGTGTCGCTGCTCCTGGCTGCGGGCAAGGTACGCGACCACGTGGCGGACCGGGACGGCGTGTACGCCCGGCGGCCGGTGGCGGCCGGCGCGGGCCGCCTCGCGCGCCGCTGGTACTCGGCCGGGACCGCCACGGCCGTCACGCTGGGGTTCGACCCGGCCCCGTTGACGCGGGCGGCCCACCGGCAGGCGGTCCTGGAACGATCCCCTGCCGGGACGACGGCGCTGCGGGAACTGACGGCGCCGACCGAGGACGCCGTGGCCGCCGCCTTCGCGCACACCGCGGTGCTCACGGGCAAGCCGCACAACCGGGAGGCGCTGGAGACGGCCGGGCGCGAGTTCGGCAGGCTGGCCCACCTGATCGACGCGGTGGAGGACGTGGCCGCCGACACGGCGTCCGGCGCGTACAACCCGCTGACCGCCACCGGCACCGGGCTGGACGAGGCACGCCGGCACTGCGACGACGCGGCGGCCAGGCTCGGCGCGGCCGTGGACGAACTGGACCTGGCACGTCCCGGCCTGGCGCGCGCCCTCCTGGTCAGGGAGACCGGCAGGGCGGTCTCCCGCGCCTTCGCGACCGCCGGCCCCCACGGCGACCGGCGGGCGCCGGAGGCTCCGCCCGGCGACCCCGGTCATCCCGGCGCGCCGCCCGGGAAACGGCCGCCGAAGCGGGACCCCGGCGGGCTGCTGTCGTTCGCCTGCGCCGCCCTGACCTGCTGCACGTGCGGCCTGTACCGGCCGCCGTGGGACGAGGAGCACGGGAACTCGTGCTGCCAGCGCTTCGACTGCTCGGGCTGGGATCCCTGCAGCAGCTGCGGCGAGTGCTGCAACTGCTGTAGCTGCTGCAACTGCTCCGGCGACGGGTGCTGCTGCGACTGCTGACTCGCCGGTACGCGCACCGCGGTCCGGGACCGCCCCGGGGGCGCGTCCGGATGCGGCGTCCGGATGTCACGTACGGATACCGCGTCCGGATCTGTCACGCCCGGGGGCACGTCCGAGGGGCGCGTCCGAGGGCGTGGAGAGAATTGCCTAGCGGATGAAACGGTCTACGTAGTCGGCGCCCAGCCCTACCTCGGCGTAGTGACGGCGAGCGTTCTCGATCTTGGAGAACACGTCCTCAACGCCCGTGGGGTTGCCGTCCGGGTCGACGTAGATGTACGCGCCCGTGACGTGGAACAGGGTCCTCATCTCCTCGACGCCCTCCGGCACTTCCAGGGTGTGGATGTCGCCCGGCGGCTCGAAGGCGTAGCTGCCCTCCTCGGCCCACCAGTCGTGCTCCAGGTAGTGCCAGCGGCCGCGGAGCGTCGTCGCGTGGACGGGGCCGGCGTGCCGGTGGCGTGACAGGATGCCGGACTTCCTGACCCGCAGGATGTTGACGAAGTAGCCCTGCGTCGGGCTGAGCAGGAGCGGACGGAACGTCACGTCCGGCGCCTGCGGCACCCAGAGGCGCTCGTCGCACTCGGCGTCCAGCGCCCCGAGCTCCACGAGGTCGTCCACGGTGTTCGGCAGGAGCGGCCCGCGGTAGGGGATCGCGGCGGCGCTCCGGATCATGTCGGCGGTAGGTGTCTCCGTCATGACGGTCGTTCCTCTCTCGGTCGGCACAGGTCTCGGTCAGCGCGGATCTCGGTCGGCGTACGGCTCGGTCGGCGTACGGCTCGGTCGGCGTACGGATTTGGTCGGCGCAGGTGTTGGTCGGCGCAGGTGTTGGTCGGCGCAGGTGTTGGTCGGGGCACGGTCAGGCGGCGCACGGTCGGGCGGTGCCGGGCTGGGTGCGGTCGACGCGGGGTGCCGGGTGGGGGCGGCAGCGGGGTGGTCGGGCTAGCGGTGGGTGTCGGAGGGCAGGGGCTTGCCCCACCAGGTGGCGGGGCGGGCCCAGCCCAGGTCGCGCGACGCCCGCTCGGCGGCCTCGACGGTCAGCTCGGCGAGCCGGTTGGCGGGGTCGAGGATGACGTCGCGCAGGCCGCTCACGGACAGGGCGCCTTCGAGCTCGTTGCGGAAGTTGAACACGGGGGCTCCGACGGCGGCGATGCCCGGTGTCACATTCTGGTCGGAGACGGCGTAGCCGCGCTGGCGCGTGACCTTGACCTCTTCGTTGATCTCCGCCGCGGTGCCGCCGTCCTTCGCGCCGTTCTCCGCGAAGTCGAGCAGCCACTCGCGATAGACGTCCTCGGGGGAGAACGCCAGGATCGCCATCGGCCCGGCCCCCAGGTGGAGCGGCATGGAGCCGCCCAGTTGCAGGGCCAGGCTCTGCACCCGGCGGCCGTCGAGCCGCTCGACGCAGACGGCGTCGAGGCCGCGCCGGATGCACAGGAAGACCGTCTCGCCGCTCTCGTCGTGGAGGTGCTGCATGTGCGGCAGGGCGGCACGGCGTACGTCCATCCGCCGGACGGCGCCGGAGCCGAGGCGGAACAGGTGGAGGCCGATGCCCCACTGGCCGCGGGTGCCGGACTCGACCCAGCCGAGCGCGGCCAGGTTGCGCAGCAGCCGGTGGATGGTGCTGCGCGGCTCCTGCAGCGTCTCGGCGAGCTCCGCCGCGCTGACCCACTCACGCTGGGCGAGGATCTCCAGGATGGCGGACGCCTTGTCGAGCAGGCCGACCGGCTCGCCGTCACCGGCAGAGGGAGCGCCTGGCGAAGCCTGTCCTCTCATGGAACGAACCCTATCTTGGTGGTGGCGTGACACTGTCCGATCAACGGTCGGGGAACGTCAGTCTCGGTGGAAGGTTCCGTCGACGGTGATGCCGCCGTCGACGGCCAGCACCACCCCGGTGACGAACGCCGCCTGCGGGGAGACCAGGAAGGCCACCGCGTCGGCCACCTCCTCGGGGGTGCCGAACCTGCCCAGCGGCGTGCGCCGCAGCAGGGTCTCCTCGTCGAGGACGCCCAGGGCCAGCCCGGAGCGGAACATGTCGGTGTCCATGTAGCCGGGCGCGACCGCGTTCACCCGGATACCGCGCCCGCCCCATTCGACCGCCAGCACCCGGGTGAGTCCTGAGATGCCGGTCTTGGCGGTGGTGTAGGCGAGCCGCAGCGGCAGGCCGAAGGTCGAGCCCACCGACGCCAGGTTGACGATCGCGGCCCGGGGGCTGCGGGCCAGCAGCGGGAAGGCGGCGCGGGAGCAGCGCATGCTGCCGCCGAGGTGGACGTCGAGCTCCCGCATGAAGCCTTCGGTGGGGAAGTTCTCGGCCGGCGCCCGCGCGATCACGCCGGCGTTGTTGATCAGCGCGTCGAGCCGTCCGAAGCGGGCGTCCACCTCGTCGAGCAGCCGGGCGACGCTGTCGTCGTCGGTGACGTCGGCCTGCGCGGCGACGGCCGTGCCGCCGTCCTTCGCGGCCACGTCCGCGACCGTCAGCGCCGTGGCGGCGGCGCCGTCGGCGTTCAGGTCGGCGATGACGACGTCGAATCCGTCCCCGGCGAGCCTGGCGGCGATGGCGGCGCCGAGCCCGCGGGCGGCGCCCGTGACGAGCGCGACGGGTCGTGACTCAGCGGGCATCGGAGGTGATCCTTCCTGACGTCAGGAACGCGCGGGCCTCCTCGGCGACACCCGGCCCGTCCAGGCGGTAGTGGCGGTAGAGATGGGTCGGCGGGCCGATGAGGGCGTACTCGTCGCGGATGCCGTGCCGCAGCAGGGGCACGCCGATCCCGTGGTCGGTCAGGGTCTCGGCGACCGCGCCGCCGAGTCCGCCGTACACGTTGTGCTCCTCGACCGTCATCAGCCCGCGCGACCGTTCGGCGGCGGCCCTGATGGCGGCCACGTCCAGTGGTTTGATCGTATGCATGTCGATCACGCCCACGCTGTAGCCCGCGCCGCGCAGTTCCTCGGCGGCCACCAGGGACGGGTGGACCGACGTGCCGGTGGCGATGATGGTGAGGTCGTCCCCCAGGGAGTGCACGATCGCCTTGCCGGGCTGGATCCGCTCGTCGCCCGGCTGGTACACCAGGGGTTCGCGGCCGCGGCCCATCCGGAAGTAGACCGGGAGCGGGTGGTCGGCGTACGCCCTCATGAGCGCGCCCATCGCCACGTGGTCGGCGGGCGCGACGACGGTCATGTTCGCGATCGACCGCATGATCGCGATGTCCTCGGTGGCGTGGTGCGAGGTGCCGTAGAAGCCGAAGGTGATGCCGGAGTGGTGGCCGACGAGCCGGACCGGCTGCTGGGTGTAGGCGAGGTCGGTGCGGATCTGCTCGCAGCACAGCAGGGCCAGGAAGGAGGCGAAGCCGGTGACGTACGGCTGCAGTCCCGTGGTGGCCAGGCCGGCGGCGACGGACACCGAGTTCTGCTCGCTGACCCCGAGCTGCAGGTAGCGGTCGGGGTGACTCTCCCGGAACGCCCACAGGCCGTTGGAGTACGACAGGTCCGGTGTGAGCACGACGACGGGGCGGCCCTCGTCGACCAGGGCGCCCAGCTGCTCCCCGAGGGCGAGCAGGCCGGGCGACTTGAGCAGCATGCTGGGGATGTGCCAGGTGCCTTCGGCCATCGGCCGGCCGTCGGCGCCGAGGGGAATCAGGCTCTCGGTGTTCAGATCCACTTCTCGTCCTTCAGTTCGCGGACGACGGCGGCCTCGTCCTGTTCGGCGAGCCAGCCCAGATGCCAGCCGAAGTCCCGTTCCATGAAGCCGACGCCCTTGCCCTTGACGGTGTGCGCGATGACGGCGGTGGGCTTGGCGATCTCGCGGTCGCGGATGCGCAGCAGGGTGTCGAGCAGCGCCGGCACGTCGTGGCCGTCGACCTCCTCGACCTCCCAGCCGAAGGCCCGCCACCGGTCGGCGAGGGGCTCGATCGCGATGATGTCGTCGACCTTGCCGTCGAGGCAGTAACCGTTGCGGTCGACGATGGCGACCAGGTTGCCGACGCCGTAGTGTCCGGCTGCCGCGGCGGCCTCCCAGATCTGACCCTCGTGCAGCTCGCCGTCGCCGAGCAGGGCGTAGACGTCGAAGTCCCGCCCGGTCATGCGGGCGCCGAGCGCCATCCCGAGGCCCACGGACAGGTTGTGGCCGAGCGATCCGGAGCTGAAGTCACAGCCCGGGACCTTGGTCATGTCGGGGTGGTCGCCGAGCGGGTTGCCGAGGCGGGTGTAGCCGTCGAGCAGCTCGGGATCGAAGAACCCGTGGTCGGCCAGGATCGGGTAGAGCCCCACGGCGGCGTGGCCCTTGCCCATGACGAACCGGTCGCGGTCGGCCCACGCGGGGTCTCCGCGCCGCAGGCGCAGCACCCCGTAGTACAAGGTCGCGAGGATCTCGGCGCAGGAGAACGTCGATGAATAGTGCCCCGTCTTGGCGATCGAGATCAGGCGGACGGTCTCGAGGCGGACGAACTGGGCGCGCTCGCGAATCCGCTCGACCAGCTCCGATGAGGTCGTGAGGGGCGCGCCTTCACTTGCCGGCATGCAGTCGCTTCCTTACGTGGTGTCAGGGCCATCGGCTTAGCCATCCAGGGCTACCCGCTCCCACTATGAACGAAGATCAAGAATCAGTCAATGGAACATGCTCTCAGTTCATGAGATCCAACAACGGTCCAGTCTCATATAGCGAATGTTAGTCCTACTCATTGACATCTAGCGTTCTGGTTGCGACGCTTTCTCGTCATCGCCCGACTCAACGAGAGGAACGCCATGGAGGCGCTGGTCTACGCCGGTCCCGGCGCGGTCGAAGTCCGCGACGTGCCGAACCCCGAGCCCGGCCGGGGCGAGGTCCTCGTGGAGATCGGCCACGTCGGCGTCTGCGGGACCGACCACCTCCTGGTGCGCGGCGGCCTGGCCCGGGTCCGGCCCGGCGTGGTCATCGGGCACGAGATGGCCGGCCGCGCCGTCGGCGGCGATCTGGACCGGGCCGGCCTGCGGCCCGGCGACCCGGTGGCGGTGGAACCCCTCATCAGCTGCGGGGTGTGCCGCACCTGCGCCCGCGGGCACCGGCACATCTGCGAGACGCTCGGCCTGTACGGCATCGACCGCGACGGAGGCGCGGCGAGCCACGTCGCGGTCCCCGCCGACCGGCTCCACCGGCTGCCGGACGGCGTCCCCTCGCGGGTCGCGGCGCTCGCCGAGCCCCTCTCCGTGGCGGTGCACATGGTCGCCAGGGCCGGGGTGGCGGCTGGGGACAAAGTCATGATCTTCGGAGGCGGCCCCATCGGCGCGCTCCTGGGCCTGGTCGCCCGGCTCTCCGGCGCCGGCGCGGTGCTGGTCGCGGAGCCGCGCGCGGACCGGCGGGCGTTGCTGGCCGAGCTCGGCATGACCGTGACCGACCCGCTCGCCGCCGACGTGACGGCGTGGTGCCTGAACCGCGCGCCCGGCGGGGTCGACGTCAGCTTCGAGGTGTCGGGCGCCGACGCCTCCTACGCGGCCGCGCCCGAGGTCACCAGACCGCGCGGCACCGTCCTCGTGGGCGCGCTGACCGACCGGCCGGCGCGGGTGCCCATGTCCCAGGTGATGTTCAAGGAGCAGCGGCTCGTGGGGTCCCGCGTCTACACCGGCGACCACATGGCCCGCGCCGTGAGCCTCATGGGGACGGCGGGCCTGCCGCTCGACGCGCTGGTCAGCGACGTGGTGCCGGTGCGCGAGGCGCCCGGCCGCGTCTTCGGCGGCGGGCCCGCGGGCCTGATGAAGACCCTCATCGCCGCCGGTGACGGATCATGACGGTCCTCGTGGCGGGCGCGTCCGGCGTCATCGGGCAGGCCGCCGTCGAACGGTTCCTGGCCGACGGGCTGGACGTGGTCGCCCTGTCGCGCCGTCCTCCCGACGTGGAGCCGCACCCCCGGCTCCGGCACGTCACCGTGGACCTGACGGACGCGGCCGCGTGCCGGGACGTCCTCGGGCGCCTGGAAGGCGTGACGCACGTGGTCTACGCGGCGTTGTTCGAGAAGCCGGGCCTGGTGGCCGGATGGCTCGAAGCGGACCAGATGCAGACCAACCTGGCCATGCTCACGAACCTCGTCGAACCACTCGTCCAGGCGCCCCGGCCGGCCCTCCGCCATGTGAGCCTGATGCAGGGCGCGAAGGCGTACGGCGGCCACGTCCACCCGCCGCGCCGGATCCCCTCCCGCGAGCGGGAGCCGCGTGATCCCCATCCGAACTTCTACTGGCTGCAGGAGGACTACCTCCGGGAGGCGGCCGGGCGGCACGGGTTCGAGATCACCGTCTTCCGCCCGCAGATGCTGATCGGCGGGGCGACCGGCTCGGCCATGAACGTGGTCCCCGTCATCGGGGTCTACGCGGCGCTCTGCGCGCGGCTCGGCCTCCCGTTCGGCTTCCCTGGCGGGCGGTCGTACGTCTGGGAGGCGGTCGACGCCCGGATCGTCGCCGCGGCGCTGTCGTGGGCCCGGACGTCGCCCGCGGCCTGGGGAGAGACCTTCAACCTCACCAACGGTGACGTGTTCGAATGGCGTGACCTGTGGCCCGCGATCGCGGCGGAGCTCGGCGTGGAGCCCGCGGCGGACACGCCCCGGGCGCTGGCGGACTTCATCCCCCGGCACGAGCACGTGTGGGCGGAGATCGTACGGACCCGGGGGCTGCGCCCGCTGCCCCTACCGGATCTGCTCGGCCAGTCCCACCACTACGCGGACCGCTGCTTCGCCTACGGCAGGGACGATCCCATGCCGCCGAAGTTCCTCAGCACGGTCAAGGTGCGGCAGGCGGGCTTCCATGACTGCGTGGCCACCGAGGACTCGATCCGGTACTGGCTCGCCCACCTGCGAGAACGCCATATCTTGCCCCTGTAACACCCTTGAAATCCCATTCTCACTCTGATGTCATATGTCCACTGAGTTGGACAAGAGGCTTTACCTAACGGCCGACGTCCCGCTTAGCGCTACGTCGGGCTCGGATGCGACTGCATCTCTTCGTACGACGCAACAAGACAGGAGAAGACGTGATCGCAAAGTCGACCCGTCGGTTCAGCAGAATCCGCACGCTCGCCGCTGTGGGCGTCACGGCGGCCCTGGTCGCCGCATGCGGGGCCGACACCTCCACCGGTCAGGCGGGCAGCGCCCCGGCGGAGGGTGACCCCTTCAAGGTGGGCATCGTCGCCCTGGACGCCACGCAGATCACCGCGCTGAACGAGCGCACCGCGGCCCAGAAGAAGATGAAGGAGATCGGCTGGGAGACCACGGAGATCAACTCCGACGGCGACCCCGCCAAGGCCATCTCCGCGATGCAGAACCTCGTGCAGAGCGGCGTGAACGCCATCATCGTGCAGACCTACACCCCCGACCAGCTGGCGGCGGGCCTGGCCGCCGCGAAGGCCGCCGACATCCCGGTCTTCTCGACCGCGGGCGGGGTCGCCGGCGGCGGCGAGGCGGGCGCCGTCGAGCTCGTGGCCGCCGCCAACGTCAACGACAAGGTGATCGAGGCCATCAAGGACAAGCCGAAGGTGGAGCTGCTCCAGCTTCGCTACACCCCCGGCGCCCCCTGCCGCTCCCGCGCCGAGGACCTCGACGCCAAGCTCTCCGGGCTGTCCAACGTCAACGTCACCCGCCAGGAAGTGAAGATCCCCGGCGGCGAGCAGTCGGCGCAGGAGGCCACCGCCGCCTGGCTGCAGGCCCACCCCGACGACGGGCAGACCACCTTCGTCATCTGGCCGTGCTTCTCCGAGGCCGCCATCGGCGCCGTGTCCGCCGAGAAGCAGGCCGGCCGCGGCCCATACGAGCTCTACACCTGGGACATCTCCAAGCCCGCGATCCAGGCCATCAAGGACGGCTACGCCACCGGCGTGCTGTGGATCCAGGTCGACAAGGCCGGCGAGCAGATCGTCGAAATGATCAAGGAATGGCGTGACGCCGGCGGGTCGTGGCAGACCAAGAACGTGACCGCGCCCAGCGTCCTGCTGACCAAGGACAACATCGACCAGACGCTCCAGGAGAACCCGGAGCTTCTCAACTGACGTTCAGGCGACCACGCAAGGCATGACGAGGAAGGCGAGTCAACGTGATGGCGACAGAGCACGCGGCCGCGCGGGCGGCGGGAGACGGTTCCGCGCCCCTGCTGTCGGTGCGGGGCGCGGTGAAGCACTACGGCCTCGTCCAGGCCCTGCGTGGCGCCGATCTCACCGTCCAGCGCGGTGAGGTGCACGGACTGCTCGGCGCCAACGGCGCCGGGAAGTCCACCCTGGTGAAGATCCTCGCCGGCCTCGCCAGGCCGGACCAGGGCGGCTTCGAGCTCGACGGCGCCGCCCTGCGCCCGGGGAACATCCGGGAGGCGGCGGCCGCCGGCGTGCGCCTGGCGCACCAGGAGCTCGCCATCGTCCCGGCGCTCAGCGTGCGGCAGAACCTCCACCTGGGCCGCTACCTGCACCCCGAGCTGGCCGGCGCCAAGGAACGCGAGCAGGCGTACACGGAGCTGTTCGAGGAGTGGGGACTGGACATCTCGTTCGACGCCGTCATGCGCGAGCTGTCCCCCGCCCACCAGGCGACCGTGGCGCTGGCCAAGACGCTGGTGGGCGACGGGCGCCTGCTCATCCTCGACGAGCCGACCGCCTCACTCGGCCCGAAGGAGGTGAACGGGCTGTTCTCCATCATCCGCCGCCGCGTCGCGGCCGGGGCGGGCGTCATCTTCGTCAGCCACCGGCTGGGCGAGGTCAGCCGGCTCTGCGACGCCATCACCGTGCTGCGCAACGGCCAGCGGGTGCACGACGGCCCGA